>DRLW01000366.1 GCA_011375275.1 Bacteroidota bacterium | reverse complement strand
GGGTTGTTGCCGGAGGGTTTGCCTTTGAAAATCGAATGGATGAGATACACAGCCATGATGACAAAACCGACAGCAATGATCCAGGAGCCAACAGTCGAGAACGCATGCCCGTAGCGATACTGCTCGATGTAATCAAAATAACGGCGCGGCATACCCTGGGTACCGATGAGAAACTGGCTGATAAAGGTGATATTGAAACCGATGAAGATGATCACAGCAGTGATGCGGCCCCAGGTTTCATTGTACATGCGGCCCCAGATTTTCGGCCACCAGTGATGCAGGCCGCCGAGGAAGGCCATCACCGTCCCGCCCATCATGGTATAATGAAAGTGTGCGACGACGAAATAGGTGTCGTGCAAATGGATATCCAGGGACATTGTGCCGAGCACGATCCCAGTAAACCCGCCGATGCTGAACAGAATCAGGAAGGAGAAGGCATATAACATCGGCGTGTTCATGACGATCTGGCCTTTGTACATGGTGGCCAGCCAGTTGAACACCTTGATGCCGGAAGGAATGCCGACAAAAAAGGTGAGAAAAGAAAAGACAACCGAGGCGTAAACACTCTGCGTCGAGGTAAACATGTGGTGTCCCCAGACGAAGAAGCTGATCAGAGCGATGCCGAGGCTGGAGTAAGCGATCAATTTATAGCCGAAAATCTTTTTGCGTGAATGGGTCGCGATCAGCTCGCTGATGATGCCCATGCCCGGCAAAATCATGATGTACACAGCCGGATGCGAGTAAAACCAGAAGAAGTGCTGAAAAAGTACAGGATCACCACCTAGTGCGGGGTCGAAGATCCCCAGGCCCCAGAGACGTTCGAGCACGAGCAGGAGCAGGGTGATGCCGACTACCGGAGTAGCCAGAACCTGCAGGATTGCGGTGGCATACAACCCCCACACGAACAGAGGCAGCTTGAACCACGTCATACCCGGAGCTCGTAGCTTGTGGATGGTGACGATGAAGTTTATTCCGGTGAAGATCGAAGAAAAACCGAGGATAAACGCAGCCAGAGTCATGGAAATGACTGCACCGTTCGATTCGATCGAATAGGGCGTGTAGAACGTCCAGCCGGTATCGACGCCACCGTGAATCAGGGAGTAGATGGCGAACAGAGCACCGATCAGGTAGATATACCAGCTCGCCAAGTTCAGTTTTGGGAAGGCAACATCTTTCGCGCCCAACATCAGCGGCAGGATGAGGTTGCCCAACGCTGCAGGGATTGATGGAATAATGAAGAGAAAGATCATGATTATTCCGTGCAGCGTAAAGAAGCGATTATACGTATCCGGGGTCATGAAATCCTGGCCGGGGCTGAACAGCTCCAGTCGCAGCAGGACTGCAAAGGTACCGCCGATCAGGAAGAATAACATGATCGCAAAGAGATACATCAGGCCGATGCGCTTGTGATCATACGTCAGCAGCCAGGATTTAATCCCCTTGGGCTCAGTCAAGTAATTGTGTTCCGGAATTGAAATCATCGGATAAACACCTGATTTTTATTGTGATAGTGACTTGATATAAGCTATGAGAGCGTCAACTTCTTTATCGTTCAGCAGGCCCTGGTAGGGTGGCATGACCGGCTGATATCCCTTGACAATCTTGGCAGCGGGATTGAGAAACGACTCTCGCAGGTAGTTTTCATCAACCAAAACCGAAGAACCGTCGGTGAGCTGCTCGTTCTTTCCATAGATACCCAGAAAGGACGGCCCCTGGCTCGCCGTACCATCGATGGTATGGCAGGTAACGCAGGCTTTCGATTTGTACAGTTTGGCGCCGAACTCTTCCATGGTCAACCCTTCGCTTGGGTCAGCATTTTCCAGCAGCCAGTCCTCATACTCCTCTTCTGTAACCACATTGACCTTACCGATCATCTCCGAGTGGCCTTTGCCGCAAAACTCGGTACAGAACAGATTATATTCGCCCGTTTGCGTGGCTTCGAACCAGATGATGCTGTAACGGTTGGGCACCACATCCATCTTGACGCGGAAGCTCGGGACATAAAAACTGTGGATGACGTCTTTCGATGCCATCAGCAGCTTGATCGGCTTGTTAACCGGAACGGTCAGCTCATTGACCACGGAAAGGCCTTCGGGATAATCAAAGCTCCAGAACCACTTTTGCCCGGTTACCTTGATCTCTGTGGCACCTCTGGGCACGACATGCAGGTTGAGGAAGTCTTTGAATCCCCAGATGAAAATCACGAAAACGAGGATAGTCGGGATGACTGTCCAGGTGACTTCCAGGGCCGTATTGTGGGAGATGGAACTGGTCAGTACCCGTTTGCCGCGTTTGCGATAACGGATTGCGAAATAGACCATCGCAGAGGTGACCAGTACAAAAAAGAATAACGATGCATAGAAGATGAAATAAAATAATGCATCGACTTCGCCGGCTACCGTTGACGCAGCTTCGGGCAGCCAAACTGCTCCTGTACTATCCATAAATGATTTCTACCTTACCAGTTTTGAACTCACAATAGGTCATTTTCTGATTTTTTCTTTTATCCAGAGTGCGGCAAGCAGCAGCACAACGAGACTCAATGTTATCATCCCACCTAACTTCATCACATTCCTCGCAAAGACGACATAGCCCTTCGCATCCGGGTCATACTGGTAGCAGTAGAGCAGAATGCGTTCCATGGTCGTGCCGATTTTGCCTCGCGAGGCTTCCAGCAGGCCAAGCCGCAGGTCATTGGGCTTAAACTCCACGCCATAGAGGTAGCGCGAGATCACACCCTCCGGCGTCAGCAGGGTAACGACAGCAGGATGTGCAAAAATATCCTGTTTTTCGTCATAGTAGTAACTGAACCCGATAGCCTCGGCCAGCTTTTTTACCGTCGCAGAGTCACCGGTCAGAAATGCCCATCCTGATGGGTCGAAATCCCTGCCATAGCTCTGAACGTAGCGATGTTTCTTATCCGAGGCCAGCTTGGGCGTTTCACGCGGATCGATGCTGATGGTGACGATCTGAAACTCTTTCCCCGGCAGCCAGTCGATCGGCTGCATACCGTTGACCACGCCGTTGAGCACCATAGTGCAGAGCATGGGGCAGTTATAGTAAACGAATATCAGCATGACCGGCTTTTCAGCATTGAAATATCCGGCAAGTGTGACCGAATCGCCATGTGAATTGACAAATGGCAACTGCAGCGGTATCTCGTCACCAAGATGCTCGATGACATCGATGATGCGCAGTTCTTCGGGATTGTTATCTATGACTTGCGAAAGAACAGGCTGTGTACCGCTCCCGGCCAGCAGTAAAACTACCAGCGCGAGTTGTCGAAACCCCACTGCAAGATGGGTGCTTTTCATTTTTCTACATCTGCGTTCTTTGAAATATCATCACCACGCATGGCTCAGCGGGCGTTTTCTTCCACCAGCTTTTGCATCGCACGGTCGATCGGAATGCGATAGACGTCCGGGTCCAGCTCATCACGGCCGTATGAACTCAGCAGGCTGTCGGCTCGCTGGCGGACTTCCATCAATTCCTGGGACTTGGGTTTCAGAACCGACTCATAGTACTGCTGCTCCTCGCTCCTGATCAAAAAGTCGTTGAGCAGCACGATGGAAATGACCAGAAAGATCAGTACAGTAGCGGTCAGCGGGAAGAGCTTTTTGAGCTCGACATCACTTTTCTCATACCCGGACTCAAGCATGGTGATTTCTGGTGTATCAGGTTTGGTATCACTCATTTGCGCAACCTAAAAATTAGTAAACTCGATAGATGCTGACAGTTTGGGGTCATTAACCGGCACAGGTGAGCTGGCGCGATATGTTTTCCAGAAATGCCAGACGAAAATACCGCCGATGCCCAGCATGGTGCTGAGGTCAAGCCAGTGGAAATGCACGCCGTGCTTGCTGAAATTGGGCAGGACATTCCAGTACAGATCAACCCAGTGCATGAACAGAATCCAGATCGCCATAACCTTCAGTGCTGTGGAACGGCGCTTGACAAAACGCGGCATCAAAAGCAGAAACGGTACCAGAAAGTGGCCATAGACCAGCAACAGGGTTATGGTTTTCCAGCTTCCCTCGACACGATGCAGGAACCAGATCGTCTCTTCCGGGATATTGGCATACCAAATGAGAAAAAACTGAGAGAATGCGATATAAGACCAGAACACAACGAAAGCAAACATCATTTTACCGAGATCATGGTGGTGCTCCGTTGTGATCACACCTTCGAGGATACCTTTGCTTTCCAAACTAAGTGCGACCAGGGTGATGCTGCAGATCGCTGCCAGAAATGCACCGCCAAAAACATAGACGCCGTAGATCGTCGAGAACCAGTGCGGATCGAGGGACATGAGCCAGTCAAAAGATGCGAAGGTCAGGGTCAGGGCAAACAGGATGATACCTGCTGCGCTGGTGCCTTTGATTTTCTTATCGAGAGCTTCGGAATGGCCTTCTGTATCCTGGCGTACCGAGGCTTTATACAGCACGCGCGCCAGCACGGTCCAGACGATCAGATAGATTGCGGAACGGATGTAAAAAAAGGTCGTGTTCAGATAGCCGACTTT
>DRLW01000365.1 GCA_011375275.1 Bacteroidota bacterium | reverse complement strand
TCGGCTCTGGTTTTGTTCTCGACGAGGAAGGCTATGTGCTCACCAACGAGCACGTGGTCAACAATGCCGTGGAAATCAAAGTCACGCTCACGGACGGCAGCGAGCATCTGGCTGATATCGTCGGTCTGGACCAGGTCGCGGATATCGCGCTGCTGAAAATCCGCGAGCCGAAGAACCTCAAGCCGGTTACCTTTGGTGATTCGGATCAGTTGATCATCGGCGAATGGGTCATTGCCCTGGGCAACCCCTTCGGCCTGTTCGACCTCAATGCCAAACCCACGGTCACCGTCGGTGTGGTTTCCGCAGTCGATCAGGATTTCGGCAAGCTGGATGAGCACGTTTACAAAGACATGATTCAAACCGATGCTTCGATCAATCAGGGCAATAGTGGCGGGCCGCTGGTCAACGCGCTGGGTGAAGTCATCGGTATGAATACGTTTATCTTTTCCGGGGGCGGCCGTTCCGGTGGCTCCATCGGTGTCGGTTTTGCCATTCCCTCCAATCGTCTCAAAAAGCTGGTTACTGAGTTGCGCAAATACGGTAAAATCAACCGCAGCTTCAGCACCGGCCTGCAGATGGATGACCTGACGCCCTACATGGCGCGCTATCTCCGAGCCCCGGTGACGCGCGGAGTTATCATCACCAACATCAGCAAAGGAAGCCCGGCAGAGAAAGCCGGACTGATGGTGTATGACATCATTCTCGAGATGAATGGCATATCCGTGAAGAGCACGAATGATATCTTTGCTATCATCGCGGATTCGGACTTGCGCGGCGGGGATGTGATTCGCTTTAAAATCTGGCGCGACGGCGAGGTTTTGTCCGTATCCATGAAATTAAAAAAAGAAAAACTATGATCGAACGATATACACTCCCCGAGATGGGGGCGGTCTGGCAGGAAGAAAACAAGCTGGCAACATGGCTGCGCGTGGAGATTCTCGCCTGTGAAGCCCAGGCTGAACTGGGAAATATTCCGCAGGAGGCATTGCGGATCATTCAGGAAAAAGCTGCTTTTGACCCGGCCCGGGTGCTGGAAATCGAAAACACCGTCAAGCATGATGTCATCGCCTTTCTCACCAACGTTGCCGAATACGTCGGCCCGGAAAGCCGGTTTATCCACCTCGGCATGACCTCTTCGGATCTGCTCGACACAGCGCTGGCCAGCCAGATTCGTCAGGCTGGTTTGCTGTTACAGAAAAAACTGTCACGCCTGCGCGAGACCATCGGCCGCAGAGCGCAGGAGCATAAAAACACTCCGTGTATCGGCCGCTCGCACGGCGTACATGCAGAGGTGACCACTTTCGGCCTCAAACTGGCGATGTGGTACGATGAAATGCGTCGTGCAGAAGAACGGCTGCAGCGCGCTATCGAAACGGTTTCGGTCGGTAAAATTTCCGGAGCCGTCGGCACCTTTGCCCACATCGATCCTTATGTTGAGGAATACGTCTGCGCAAAGCTCGACCTGCAGCCGGCGCCGGTATCGACGCAAATCGTTCAGCGCGACCGCCATGCCGAATTTCTCAGCACACTGGCGGTTATCGCCTCGTCGCTGGATAAGTTCGCAACCGAAATTCGCAACCTGCAGCGCACGGAAATTCTCGAAGCAGAAGAATATTTCAGCAAAGGGCAAAAAGGCTCTTCAGCCATGCCGCACAAGCGCAATCCGATCACCTGCGAGCGCATCTCCGGGATGGCACGCCTGCTGCGTGCCAATGCCATCAGTGCGCTGGAAAACGTCGCTCTCTGGCATGAACGCGATATCTCTCACAGCAGCGTTGAACGCGTGATCTTCCCTGACAGCACCATCACCCTCGATTACATGCTGGAAAAAATGACACAGGTGGTGGATAACCTGCTGGTTTATCCGGACAATATGATGCGCAACATCGAGCTGACACGCGGGCTGGTGTTTTCTCAGCGCGTGCTGCTGGCTCTGGTCGAAAGCGGCATCACCCGGGAGCAGGCTTATGCCATGGTGCAGCGCAATGCCATGAATGTCTGGAAAAGTGATACAACCTTTCGCGATGAAATCATGTCTGACGGTGAAATCATCCAGGCGATCGGTGAAGATGGCGTCGAGCGCTGCTTCAATCTCGAAGATAATCTGCAGCGTGTGGATTTTATTTTCAAGCGTGCGGGGCTGGCGTAATACCGGCCGCACGTGATTTTATCACAGTATATTGACTCAAAAACAGGTAGCTTCCGAACAACCCGGTTGCACGGCACACGCCGCGCACGGGGATGTTGCGGAAAAGGCTCAGGTATAAACGTGCGAGGATGCAGTGAAAAAGAAGAAAAAACTTTATGAAGGCAAGGCCAAGATTCTGTACGAAACAGATGTCGCCAATGTCATGATTCAGGAATTCAAGGACGATGCCACGGCATTTAACGGCAAAAAAACCGGCCGGATCAAAAACAAGGGCTATGTCAACAATCAGGTTTCCGCCCATCTGTTCCGTTTTCTGTCCGGGTACTACATCGATACGCACTTCATCGATGTGTTGTCGGAAAACACCATGGCGGTGAAACGGCTGGATATGATTCCCGTCGAGGTCGTGGTGCGCAATGTCGCCGCTGGTTCCCTGCTCAAGCGCAGCGATTACAAGGAAGGCGAGGAGCTGAAGGTGCCCCTGGTCGAGTATTTTCTCAAAGACGATGCCAAGGGTGACCCGATGCTGACGCCGGAGGAGATCATCGAGCAGAGCCTGTGCACAGAAAAGGACCTGCGTATGATGAAAAATCTGGCGATCAAGATCAACGCCGTGCTCAAGCTCTTTTTCAGCCGCCGGAACATCAAGCTGGTCGATTTCAAGCTCGAGTTCGGTTGGGATGAGGAAGGCAAAATCGTACTGGGCGATGAAATTTCCCCTGATACCTGTCGCTTCTGGGAAGAGGGCAGCGGTGAAAAGCTGGATAAAGACCGCTTTCGTTTCGACCTCGGCGATGTGGAAAAAGCCTATGAGGAAATCCGCCGGCGCGTTTTCCTCGAAGAAACGGCTGAAGCCTGACAGGGGAGTCCATGCATCGAGAAGGCTATGGCGCTGTCACCTTTTTCACCGTGGCAGCGCTGATCATGACCAGCGCTGGTTGGCGTTTCTATCCGGGCCCTGTTTTCCAGAGCCTGGCTCTGCTGATGTGGGCGCTGCTCGGCTTCACCATCTATTTTTTTCGCGATCCGGAGCGGCACAGCGATGCACCGCCGGAAGCGATCATCTCGCCTGCAGACGGTGTCGTCGTCGAGATTCTGGAGACCGATGAACCTCTTTTTTTCGGCGAACGGGTGCGCAAGATCGGCATTTTCATGTCGCCGCTGGACGTGCATGTCAACCGGGCGCCGATCGAAGGGGAGGTGACCTATTTCCGCTATCAGCACGGCAGTTTCATGCGCGCTGACCTGGCGGAGGCAGCGGTGCGCAATGAGCAGGCGATCATCGGTATGGAAAAGGACGGCAGAAAAGTCCTTTTCAAACAAATAGCCGGTTTTGTTGCCCGCAGGATCTGTTGTGAAGTGCGCAGCGGCGACTATCTGCAGCGTGGCGAGCGCATCGGCATGATCAAGTTCGGTTCACGCGTCGATGTCTATTTGCCGCTTTCGGTCCAAATCACCGTCTCACTGCGGGAGCGGCTGCGGGCGGGGGAATCCATAATAGGAGTTTTCGCCAATGTTTCCTAAGCGCATGCTGGCCCCCGGGGTCTTCACTGTCCTCAACCTCTTCCTGGGCTTTTCATCGGTTATCCTGGCCGCAAACCATGATTTCAGGAATAATTTCGTCCTGGCATCGTGGCTCATCCTGCTGGCCGCTATCTTCGACGCCTTTGACGGCAAAATTGCGCGCGCCACGAAAAGCTACAGCGAATTCGGCGAAGAACTCGACTCCCTCGCTGATGTCATCTCCTTTGGCATTGCTCCGGCCTTCCTCATCTATCAGGTACATTTTTACAAGATGGGCCCGGTGGGCATGATCATCAGTTTTTTCCCGCTCGTCTTCGGCGCCATCCGGCTGGCGCGTTTCAATATCACTATTTCGGGCACGGAGAAGCAGGACTTCAAGGGCCTGCCCATTCCGGCTGCTGCAGCAACCCTTGCCTCATTTATCCTGTTCAACGCCCATTTCTGGCCGGAAACCATGCCTGACCTCATGCTCGATTCGCTCATGCTGCCTCTGGTGATCATCCTCTCGCTTTTGATGGTGACCACGATAGAGTTCTACGCCATGCCGCGCTTCAGTTTTTCGCAAGGCCGGAAAAATTCCGTACTGCTGGTCATTCTGATCATCTGCTTCTTGCTGCTGATTTTCTTTCGCGAGAAGTTTCTCTTCCCCATCGCGATATCCTATATCCTCAACGCTGCGGTACAGGGGTTGATGAAGATGGGCAAAGATCAAAACGATGATGAGGAAAAGCCGGAACCGGTCAGCACGGCCAAATGATGAAATCCCGCCCGGTCAGAACGTGCCGGGCACTCGCTCAGCACGCATCCGCATGCGCGCGGGCAGATGAACTATCTGATTCGACTCAGGAACAAACATGTTTACAGCAAAAGTCTATATCCAACTGAAAAGTGGCATTCTCGATCCGCAGGGCAAGGCGGTGGAGCATGCGCTCGCCAGCCTCGGCTTCGGCCAGATTTCCACAGCCCGTGTCGGCAAGCTGATCGAGCTCACCGTCGATGCGGCTGATCAGGCCGAAGCGGAAACCATCGTCCGCGGCGCTTGTGAAAAGTTGCTCGCCAACCCGGTGATCGAAGAGTACCGTTACGACATCCAACGCGCAGAACAAGAGGCAGAAGCATGAAGGCAGGAGTTGTCGTCTTCCCGGGCTCAAACTGTGATCACGATCTCTATCATGTCCTTAAACACATCCTCGGCCAGGATACCCGATTCATCTGGCACAAGGATGCTGATCTCGGCGACCTGGATGCTGTGTTTCTCGCCGGGGGTTTTTCTTACGGCGATTATCTGCGCAGCGGGGCCATCGCCCGGTTTTC
>DRLW01000364.1 GCA_011375275.1 Bacteroidota bacterium | reverse complement strand
ATTTCGCAGGCTACTTGTTCCCCCAAAATACCTGCTACCTCTGTTGATCACGTAAAACATCGGTTCACAGCTTGTTTTTCAAAACCGCTTTTTCCATCATCAAGCGCTCGATATCTTCGACACGCCGTGGCGCTTTGCCTGAGAGCAGTTTTGGCCCCGTGGGTGTGATCAGCACATCATCTTCGATGCGCACGCCGATATTGCTGTACGCTTTTGGAATACCGAGTTTTTCACATGTCGCGGCCGAAAGATAGATTCCGGGCTCCACGGTGATGACCTGGCCTGGCTGCAGCTCCGGCGTCCCGCCTACATCGTGCACATCCATGCCGAGATAGTGGCTGGTGCCGTGCATGAAAAAATCGCGGAACGTTCCATTTTCGATGTTCTCTTCAACGCTACCTTTGAGAAACCCAAGGCCGATCATGCCGCGCACGATGACCCGCAGCGCAGCCTTGTGCGGGGCGCGAAAACTGTTCCCCGGCTGTGCAGCCGCGATGCCCGAATCCTGAGCAGCAAGGACGAGCTGATAGATGGTGCGCTGTTCAGGGGAAAACCGGCCGTCGATGGGGATGGTTCGTGTAATATCTGCCGTGTACATGCCATACTCGGCTCCGATATCGATGACCACCATCTCGCCGGGGCGGATTTTACGCCGGTTGCTCTGGTAGTGTAAAATGCAGGAGTTCGGGCCTGAGCCGACGATCGACGGAAACCCCGGGCGCTCGCTGCCCATACGTTTGAAGACGTACTCGAGCAGTGCTTCCAGCTCATATTCATACATTCCCGGGCGAGCAGCGCGCATGACCTGCACATGCGCCTGCGCAGTGATATCGATAGCCTTTTGCAGCAAAGCCAGCTCGTGCGCATCCTTGTGCAGGCGCATGGGGTTGAGAATCGCCGCCGGGCTTTTGATTCGCAGACCGCGTACTTTGCGTCCATCGCGGTAGAGCGCCCTCAGGTCACGCGCCACGGACTGGCGTACGTAGAATATCTTCACCTCTGCTGCCAGGCTGTCGATGACAGCATCGAACCCGGTGATCGGCAGAGCAGCATCAACGAGCAACGACTCCGGCGCTGCTTCCACCCCGAGACGGTAGCCGGTCCAGATTTCCATCGCCGGATTTTTCTCGCGCAGAAAAATCACCTCCTGTACCCTGGCCGGCACACCCGGTACACTCCGCTTCTCCTTGATCAGCAGCAAAGCTGACTCTGGCTCATCGAACCCGGTGAGATAGTAAAAGTTACTGTCCTGGCGATACTCGTAATCGACATCACCATTGCGATGCGCCACAGGCGCTGAGCGGAAAATCGCCACAGAGCCGGGCTTGAGCGCTGCGATGACCTGCTGGCGGCGGGACTTGTAAATCGACTGGGGCGGATTTGCCCCGAGCAGCATTTCAGCACACATCACCCCCAGGATAACAGCGACGACATTCATCGTACTGGTGCGCAGGTAGTTCATGGTCATGCTCCTTGTATTCGAATAACGCAGAAAAAACAGCCCGGCGATGGTCTTCCGCCTGTTCCGCCGGGGCACAGCAAGAGTAACTATTCCTCCCTGCAACTTCAATTCTTTTTTTACTAATTTTTGCTTGTAATTCGTGGCAGGGTATGGTATATTATGAATCTTTTTTACGTCTTAACATTTTAATTATTTGGAATATACAGCGCCTGAACAGGACGACAAGCCCGCCCCAATCACTGCGGGTTGCACCAGCACCAGCAGGTGATCCGGGCCGGAATTCTCCAATCCTGCCAAACCTGCACCCTGGCGCTTCATCCAGAATACGAGAAAAACATGATCCGAAGCTGCTGTTCCAGGCCGGGGCTGCTGCTCATCTTCGCCAGCATAATGAGTTTAACGGCCTGTTCCGGAAACAGGTCCGGCTCTGAAACGCTCTTACAGGAAAAGCCCGCCAGCACAACACCGGACCCGCGCGCCGTCGATCTCACCATCCGGGGAACCATCGAAGAGCTGCAGGGAAATTACGCAACAGCTCTGCTCGCCTTTCAGGAAGCCCGCTTGTTTGATCCCTCTTCGGTTGGCCTGGCAAAAGCGATCGCGGGAATTTATCAACGCATGCACAAGTTCGAAAGCGCCATCCGTGTGTTGAAGCAGGCTCTGCAGCACGCTCCGGAGGATCGGGAAATTCTGGAAAACCTCGCTCTGCTCTACGAGGTCAATCGCAACCCGGCACAAGCCCTGGCCATCTACAAACGTCTGGTGCGCATATCGCCCCACGATCCTGAGCTCCGCGCACGGCTGGCCACCATTTTCCTGCAGGCAGGACAGGTGGATTCCGCCATCACCCAGTTCAATGCAATCATCAAATCCGGCAGCGCAACGCCGGACGTCTGGCGCACCCTCGGCCGCATCTATCTGCAGCAAAAAAAGCCGGACAGCGCTGTGGTCGTCTATCGCGACTGGGTGACGCATTTCCCGGACGATGAGACGGCTTATGTGGAACTCGGTCAGGTTCTGAAAGCTGTCAAGGATACCACATCTCTGCTCTCGGTCTATGAAAAAGCGCTGCAACTGCACCCCGAGTTCAGCACCATCCGCCGCGATCTCGCGCTTCTTTACCAGCAACTAAATCGCCCCGATGCGGCGCAGCGTCTGTACGAGCAGGCTGTCAGCGCGGATTCGAGCGATTTTGAAAACATGACCCAGTTAGCAAACCTTTATTTTGAAAAGGGTGACTCGACCCGGGCGATGGAACTGTATCAAAAACTGCAGCAGTCGCACCCCGATGACTGGCGCTCGTACTACAACCTGGGACAGTTTTTTTACAGAAAGGGCGATCTGCCCGGCAGCATCACGTATCTGCGCAAGGCCGCAGACCTGAACGGTAATATCCCGCTTTTATGGTTGCTTCTCGGTGAGAATTATTTTCGTCTCGACAGTTTGGATCAGGCTGCGGAGACGCTGAAAAAGGCGCACCGCATGGTTCCGGACGACCGCAACGCCAAT
>DRLW01000363.1 GCA_011375275.1 Bacteroidota bacterium | reverse complement strand
GTTACATCATGGCACTCGTCGTACCGCGACATTTATGTCG
The DNA here is from genome assembly GCA_011375275.1 of Bacteroidota bacterium. GTDB lineage: Bacteria > Zhuqueibacterota > Zhuqueibacteria > Zhuqueibacterales > Geothermadaptataceae > Geothermadaptatus. The sequence goes on along the minus strand of DRLW01000363.1, from coordinate 4,896 downwards.
CGTCTCAGCCATTTTCACCCAAGCCTGCAGAATCACGGGATGTATCATACATCGCGACATGAATGTCGCGGTACATTCTGGCACTCGTCGTATCGCGACATTTATGTCGCGTCTCTGCCATTTTCACCCAAGCATGCTTGAATCACGGAACGTATCGTACATCGCGACATGAATGTCGCGGTACACTCTGGGCATCCGTACTGCAGCACAACAGCTATGCGGCCGTACCTGGCTGTGTCGTATTTCCGGAAGATTTCCTTTGATTATCACGACTCTCCGAAGTAGTATAGCGCATACCGGATGGCACTGGTCGCACAGGCGTGGGATAATCCTCGGCCGTATTCGATTCTCTGCATAAAACCGGTCCCGGTGGGTAGTCAGAAAAGATGACCCTGCTGGCCAGGCGAAGCGCAGTGCCGGAATCTCATTTTATTGGGCACGTGCCTGAATCTGGGAGATTCCGGTCTTCCCCTTCGGGGAAACCGGAATGACCGTTCTGGTCCAGGCACATGCTGTGCTCTGGTGGACTGGCTGAAAAAATGCAACCATGCTGAGTTAAATGGATAACCAGATGAGTAATGTGACCATCAGTGTGATTCTTCCTGCATATAACGCAGAAGAAACGGTTGTTCCGGCGCTTGAGAGTATTTGCAGTCAGAGCTTCGATGCTTTTGAATGTCTGGTTATCGACGACGGTTCTGAAGATGCAACAGCCGCGCGTGCCCGCTCGGTAACCGACGAGCGGGTGCGTGTCCTGTCCCGGCCGCGCAAAGGGCTTGTTGCAGCACTGAATTTTGGTCTGCAGCAGGCCCGGGGCACGTTCATCGCCCGCATGGATGCAGATGATCTGTGTGCGCCGGAGCGTTTTGCCCGCCAGCTTGCGCTTTTGCGCAGCGATGAGACCCTGGCTGCAGTCGGGTGTGGCGTGCGTTTGTTTCCCGATAAAAATGTTGCCGGGGGTATGCGGCACTATATCGATTGGCTCAACGGGCTTCTGAGTCCTGAGCAGATCGCGAATAACATTTTTGTCGAAATGCCGCTTCTGCATCCCTCGATGATGCTGCGCGTGCAGGCGATGCGGGATGTTGGGGGATACCGGGTAGGTGAGTTTCCCGAGGACTATGAGCTACTGCTCCGCCTGCACGGTGCAGGCTGGTGCTTCGCTAAAGTGCCTGAGGTGCTGTTTTACTGGCGCGAGCACGAACACAAGCTTTCGCGCACCCATTCGGCCTATTCGCCGGCAGCTTTCCGCCGGGTCAAGGCAAAGTATTTGTCGCAGATAGTGCTGGCGCAGAGACCTGAATTTTATTTCTGGGGTGTCGGGCGGGATGGCAAAAAGTTCGCCCGTGAGCTGCAACAGCGTGGCTATCTGCCCGAACGATTTATCGATATCGACCCCAAGAAGATCGGTTCAAGCTATCTCGGCATCCCCATCATCTCTCCGGAGGAACTCCCCGGCTCCGTACCTTTGATTTTGGCCTGCGTAGGTTCTCGCGGTGCGCGGGCACAGATTCGCGACTTTCTGCTCAAACGCGGTCTGGTTGAAGGGCAGGATTTTTTATTCCTGGCCTGAGTGCCGGGTTGGATGCGCTGACTTTGGAGCGTCGGCAGAGACGTTCGTAGCGCACGCTCTAGCGTGCCCGGCATGTCGCCATGTTCGCCCGGCGTAGCCAGGAAGAGGATATCTTTTATTTCGCGAGGTTAGTGCCGGTTGACCGGTTTGAGCTATGCTCACAGTGGGAATTGTTTTCAGCGAGAGACGGTGCAGTCCCCCTGTGATGAGAACCGGGTGGATCGTACTCAGAAATGCAGAATCAGTCAGGTGTCCTGAGTCCCTCGGGAGATGGCCGGCGCCCTGAGATCGCCGGAACGGGCGAACCGCGACAATTCAGGGCGAAAAAGGACAGTCAGCTCCATTTTTTCTTTGCTTCTGAGAAAGAAAAGTATGATATTCTGCATTCCTGTATCAGGTTGCCATCCTACTTTTTTCTGCTCATATTCTATATCCTGATCAGGTATATAATATTCCCACTACGTTCATTTCATTGTGTTTGAATCAAGGAGAAGAATTATCATGCTTACCCGTTCTAAAATCATGATCGCTTTGCTGGCTATCGCTGCGCTTGGCTGTGGTCAAAAAGAAGAAGCGAAAAAAACGGCTGATGAAAACGTCGCCATCATAGAGATCACTGGTAACGACCAGATGCAGTTCAACCTCAAGACTATCGAGGTAAAGGCTGGACAAAAAGTCCGCCTGACTCTGAAGCATGTCGGCCAGATGGCGAAGCAGGTCATGGGCCATAACGTCGTTATCCTCAAGCCTGAAGTTGACCTGGCAGAATTTGCCGGTAAGGCTGCAAAAGCCGCTGATAACGACTACATCCCTGCAGATGAGACCGGCAATATCATCGCCCACACTGCAGTCATCGGTGGTGGTGAAACGACGACCATCGAGTTCACGGCACCGCCTGCCGGAACCTATAAATTCATCTGTAGCTTCCCCGGTCACTTCATTACGATGCAAGGCGATTTTATCGTCAAGTAGATTTCTGTCGTTTGGCCGAAATGACAAAGCCCCCGTCGGAAAACCGTGGCGGGGGCTTTTTTGTTTTGGCTCTTCACCAAATCGTGTGGTTTGATTTTCACTATGGGCAGCCGGCGGGGCCCCGGACGTACCGCGACATTCATGTCGCGTCCCAGCCCCCCCCAAAAGTATTCTAATAATGGTACGTATCATACTTCGCGACAGAAATGTCCCGGTACGAGTAGTGCCCAGGGTGTGACGCCAGTTTGCGGCTGGTATGCTGAACCCTGCTCAACCCACATGGTGTGAGAAAGAGCCTCTGTTTTAACCCGAGAAAACACAGCCCGGACAAAGAACATCGAGTATCCCAGCCTGTGAAACCAGTCTGATATCTCTCATACCAGCATTTTTTCTACCGTTTTTTCGACACGTTTCGAGACATCGTCCAGCTCTCCCTCGCCATCGACCGTGTAGAGAAGATTCTGCTCTTCGTAGTATCTCACCAGGGGCCGGGTTTGCAGGTGAAAGGCGCGCAGGCGGGCACGCACGGTCTCGGGATTATCATCCTCGCGCTGATAGAGAAACTCGCCCTGGCATTCTCCTGTCGGGCAGGTGATGAACGGATTGTAGATTTTATGGAACGGCGTCTGGCATTTCCTGCAGATCAGCCGTCCGGACAGGCGATTGACGATCTCCTTGTCCGAAACCTTGATATACAGCACACCGGCAAGGCCGCGCTGCATTTCGAACATGATTTCGCTCAGTGCCTCGGCCTGCGACAGCGTACGCGGAAAACCGTCGAGAATGAATCCGTTTTTCACATCTTCAGCTTGCAGGCGTTTGCGCAACATCGATTCCGTGATATTGTCCGGAACGAGTTCGCCACGTTCCATGTAGCTTTTGGCCAGCTTGCCGAGATCGGTATGCTGGCGAAGATTTTCCCGAAACAGGTCTCCGGTAGCGATATGCGGAACCCCGAAGCGTGTGCTCAGCCGGGCTGCTTGCGTGCCCTTGCCTGATCCCGGTGCGCCGAGCAGAACGAGATCCAGGGATTTGTGTTCTGTACTCTGGCGTGTTAGAATAGGGGGAGGCTGCCGCAACGCCTGCAACTCCATGGCTTCCAGCGGCGATGCCTGTCGCAGCTCGCGTGCCCGGATCGCCTGGAACGCCTGATCGAGGGCGGTATAGACAGTCTCGATGCTGCCGTCGCCATCGACGATGAAGAGCTGGCCGGTCATTTTGTAATATTCGATCAGGTGTGCGGTTTGGCGGTGAAAGACGCGCAGCCGGTGCCGGGCGATCTCCGGTGTATCATCTTCGCGTTGGTAGAGATGTTCCCCATGGCAGTTGTCGTGGTGGCACTGCTCAAAGGGCTGGAACACACGGTGAAAAGGTGTCGGGCATTTATGGCACATCAGCCTGCCCGGAAGGCGCCGCAGTGCTTCCTGATCAGAAATTTTCAGATAGATGACCGCATCGAGGGTGCGGTTGCGCTTCGAGAGGATATCATCGAGAAAACGCGCCTGGTAGCGTGTGCGCGGATAGCCGTCGAATAAAATGCCTTTGCTGGGATGTGCTTTGAGCAGGCATTCATCCACCATGGCATCGACGATTTCATCCGGTACCAGCTCGCCTTGTGACATGTATTTTCTTGCCAGCAGGCCGAGGGCTGTGCGTTGTTCAAAATGGGTGCGGAACAGATCTCCTGTCGAAATATGCAACATATCATATTCACGTGTCAACCTGTCTGCATGCGTTCCCTTACCAGCCCCGGAGGGGCCAATCAGAGCAATATTCATCGTTTCCACCTTCCTGTTCATCAATACAGACATGCATCTCCTGTCTTTGCAATAAGCATATTTTTTTGTTCGATGTCCACGTTTTTTTCCGGAAAAATTCACGATGTATGGAGCGCGCCAGGATTTGTTGTATATCGGAGCGTGTATGCTACTGAGCGAGGTTTTTAACATGGAAAGAGTACCGTCGCGCCGGCAACGCAGCGTATCATTTTGGGGGCTTGCTCTCATCCCTCGCGTCACACCGCTCCCGCGGCACCTCTCGTCACACCGCTCCTGCGGTGTGACGCCCCTGTTGCCGCTCCGGCGGCAGTACCACTAGCGAAACATGATACCGCCTGCGTTGACGGCCCGTAGTTACTCTGGGGGACTCCGACACACCCAGAAAATCAGCGGCTTACAGGGCGCGATAAATCGCGCACTACGAACGTTTCGTCATCCCGCAGTTGCATTCCCCCCATAACTGCGATAGCTGTTTCAGATGTGGTCCCACATCCCCCTGGCCCGGCTGCTGGCCGGGCCTGTCCCCCTTCGAAGGGGGATTTTCCTTCGTCACACCGCTCCTGCGGTGTGACG
>DRLW01000362.1 GCA_011375275.1 Bacteroidota bacterium | reverse complement strand
CTGACCCGCCGTATGGTTCTGATGAAGTAAGCCCTGAGAAAAGGGTGTGCCGATATTTGCCCTGAGTGGGGAGACGGGTTTATGCCCGTCTCCCTGATTTTTTGAAAAAAATAAAAAAGCCTGTATTCCGCCTTTCCATGCGCGGAACGCTGGTTTTTTCAAAGAATGCGTTGAGCGTTTTTATGCAGAGTCAGCAAGACTCCCTGACGAAGAATAATCGCTGAACAGATACGTTTACACATGCATACAGGGATTCTGCCGGCGGAAACGCTCGTTGCGAAACAGTGCGTATGCGATCACACCATAGAGATATAAGAGATGTATGCAGCAAGGGGCCAAACAAAGAGTGAAACGAAATCGTGAGTAGAGGTTGGGAAAAAATCCGGGTTTTGTTGCTGAGTGCTGTGCTGGCCGGTTCGCTGGCGGGGCAACTCGGTGCCCAGCAACCGCTTCCTGACAGCTCGGTACAGATCGTCGATGACGAGGCGTACTACCAGATCAGCAAGACACGCATGATCCGCTGGTTGCGCGCGCATCAGGACAGCTCGCAGACAGAGCTTTTTCGCCAGGTTTTCGAACTGGTGCGTGAGGCTCGTGAGTTTGCCGGCAGTGGAGATTTTACCACGGCTCTGCTGCTGCTGGATACAGCCAGCTCGATCGTGCAGAACAATGTGGGCGAGACTCAGGACAAAGCAGCAGGGGAAGAAACAACGCCGCCAGAGCACTCCGGGATATCACAGCCGGCGGCGCAGGATGAAAATGCGGGCTGGACGTTTGAGCCGCAGTTCATTACAGGCATCGATCTCTGGCAGCAGCGTTTTGAACTTGCCTATGCCACGGATAATAATGTTTATTTCGAAAGCTCAGACAACCCCTTTGCCGGTGCACGCCTGAGAGCGCGGCGCACATCGCCGGTTTCGGGAGACTTCGATTTTTATGCGCAATGGAAAGACAGCCGTGACTACAACAGTGCCGAATTCGAGCTCCGGCACAACAAGGGACGCTCAACCGGGAATTACTGGCTGTTTGAAAACCGTTTTGAAAACACACGCTACAAGAATTCTTTCAATTTGCGCTACCGGGAGAATATGACCACGGTTCAGGCTCGTTTCGCGCCGGCTCCGGGATTTCAGATTCGATTTGATGATTATTTCCAACTGCGCAATTATGGCCAGGAAACGGCGCTCTATCCCAATTTCTGGAATAACCAGGCTGCTGCGGGGTTTGAATTCACATCCGGCCTGGCCACCCGCCTGACGGCACGGTATGCTTTTGTCACCCGTAAGCATCAGCGTTATGCTGAAAATGATTATAACGCGCACCGCATCGAAGCCAGCATCTATCAGCTCACCGGCCGGAACTCCTCGATCTATCTGGAAAATATCTGGCGGCGGCGCAACTACGCCATCGGCAGCAGTGACAGCAGCTACCAGAATTCATTTCAGGAAGAATATCTGCGCGGCGATTTCCGATTCGGGCTGACCAGCAGGCTCAGTCTGGATACACAGGCTGAGCTGACAATCCGCCAGCATGACAGGCCGAATGTCATCACGCCGGACTTCGTTCACATTGCCACCAATCCCCGTTTTCTGATTACCGTCTATGACGACTGGCAAATCGGGCTGGGCTATCTCTTCGTCTGGCGTGTTTTCAAAAAAGACCTCGTGCAGACCAGCCTTTCGACAACAGCCCAGACCACCGACGATGTGTATCTCGGCTATGAGGATTATTTTTCACACGGGATCAGCGTCTCTCTCGAACTCTTTCGCCTCGGCGCTTTCATGCTCAACCTGACCGATAACTACCAGGTACGCACCTACCCGAACTCCAACGCCGATGCTTTTGCCGGCCAGCTCTTCAACACCAATCGCCGGATCAACTCCATCATGCTGCTTTTTTCCTGGCAGATTACCTCCAAGCTCGAGTTCAATGTACTCGCGAATCATGATAACGAGATCAGTATCGATGTCGCCAACGGTGATTCCCGCAACTCTCTGTTTTCCATGGACCTCGGCTATACGTTCTGACCTGAAATACGTGGATATCCAACGACCTCCTCTTGACCCGTTCCCTGCGGGCGAAATTTTCATCTACCCCGATTCCCTGTGCCCGGCGCATTATTTTGAAAAACCTGAAGAAAAGTGCCCTGTGCAATAATTTGAAACCTTCAGTACGATGCTGCCGTCTATGCCGGATGTTTCTGCAATATTCTCATGCAGTGAAATTTTGCTGGATCATCTTGACAGGGAGGAGGTGCACATGGGCCATCTGCATACACGCACGATCGTTGGGCTGGTTTTGATTTTCATCGGTCTTGCTCTGCTGGGAGATAAGCTGGACCTGTTCCAGATACGCGAAGAGTTCCTCATAGCAGGCGTGCTGGCTGTCGCCGGACTGGCCTTTCTCTATACCGGGCTGGAGGAAAAAAGAAAGAACCGGATTTTTTCGGGCGCCGTGTTACTGTTTATCTCTGCTTTGTTTGTGCTCGTGGAGTTGGATATACTCGACAGCGATTACATCGGGCCGGTTTTTCTCTGGACGCCTGGCGCGCTTTTTCTCGCAGCCTATGCCAGCAATCACGAGAAAAACTGGTGGGCGATTATCCCCGGTGGCATTTTGTTGACAGTCGGCACGGCTGCTTTTCTCGACATCGGCTGGTGGTTTGATGATGACTGGGTGCCTGTTGTCATCATGGGTGGTTTCAGTCTGACTTTTGCTGCGGTCTATTTTGCCCGCGCAGCCGCAGGCCAGACGGCGAGCTGGGCGCTGTTCGTTTCATTTATCTTTGCCCTCATTTGCATGATCGTCATCAGTGAGCAGCTCGATCTCGATGATTTCATCCTGCCTGTAGTTTTTATCACCGTCGGGCTCTATCTCATAGCCCGCGGTTATCGTGCTCAAAGGGAAAACAGTACAGAACTGCCTGAAGTCGAATCCCACCCCCAGGAGTAAGAGTTTTCGATCTCGTTTCTCCAGGCTCCCACGCTGACAGGCATGGGCTTTCTGAGCCGCATGCCTGCCCGCGGGCCGCAGCCCCCTGCATTCTGTCCCGCACACATTACTCCCCACAATCGCAAAGCCTGCCGTCCGGATGCTCTCATGGCAATACGAGGAGCAGAAAAAGGTTGCCACAAAAAACAAAGTTTTGCCGAGGACTAGCATAACGGGTTGTTTTTTGCTGTTTGCCATCGTATATTTTACGTTTCATTTTCTTTTTCAAGGGCAGGAAGAACTGCAGGATTCTTTTCTGAATTGAAGTCGATGCATAAGGCAGCCGAGAGCGAAAAAGCCATGAAAAAAGAAATCCCTTATCTCATCATCACTGCACAGGCAAAATATGCACCCTACATGATCGCCGATATCACCGGGGCGCTCACGGATTCAGGTCTGAATATCATCGCAGTGGAGCAGAACTCCCTGTATGGCCTGAGCATTCTCACCATCATCGCTGAAACCGTTGCGCCGGATGATGATATCGCGGGCGCGCGCAGCCGTTTGTGCAAACGCATCAGAAAATTCTCTTATGATGTCAGCACCGAGATCATCACTCCGGATCAGGCAGAGCGCGTGGTCGATAAAAAACTACAGGTTTTCACCCTGATCGGCCGTGACAAAGTCGGTATTCTCAAAGCGATAACCAATACCCTGGCCAACTTTCGTGTCAGCATCGAGCGTATGACGCACCTGGCGCGCGGTGAATTTGTCGCTCTGGAACTGTGGGTTGACGCCAGCGAATTGCGCGACCTCAGTCTGCTGAAGGATGTCATTCAGCGCACCTGTGATGAGGTCGGATTTGATGCCATCATCCAGCCGGAATCCCCTTTCAGGCAGCGCAGGCGCCTGGTGGTTTTTGATATGGACAAAACGATTATCGACGGCGAGGTGATCGACGAGATTGCCCACGCTGCCAATGTTGGCGAGCAGGTTTCGCAGATCACCCGGAAAGCCATGGCCGGGGAAATCGATTTTCGCGAGGCGCTGAAACAACGCGTTGCCATGCTCAAGGGGCTGCCGGTCGAGGTGCTGGAGGAGGTAGCCAACAGCATGAAACTGATGCCCGGGGCCCTGGAAGTGGTCAGAACGCTGAAGGCGATGGGATTCAAGCTGGCGTTGATATCGGGCGGGTTCCTGTTTTTTGCCGAAAAAGTGCGCCAGCGTTTGGGCTTTGATTATGTGTATGCCAACGAACTGGAGGTGAAAGACGGCGTCGTAACCGGTCATCTTCGTGGCCCGATCATCGATAAAATGGCCAAAGGCCGTGTTTTGCAGGAGATTGCCGAGCGCGAGGGGCTGAGCCGGGAGGAAATCGTTGCTATCGGCGACGGCGCCAACGATGAAATCATGTTGAAAAACGCCGGCTTTGGTATCGCTTTCAACGCCAGCGAAATCCTGGAAAAAGTTGCCGACGGCAAACTGACACGCGATAACCTGCGTGGCCTGCTCTACTGCCTGGGCACTACGGACGAAGCCATCCGTCTGGCCAACGGAGACACACAGCAGAACGGCACGGGCGACAGCATAGCCGGCGACCCGCATCCAGCCACTCCTTCCGGAACTGGCACCTGATGGCACAGCGCCCGGTTGACAAAGCCCTGTTGCGGCACCTGCCCTCGGTCGATAGCCTGCTGCAGAGCGAAACAGCACGCAGCAGCGCCGGCCTCGATCACGATGTCCTGACTGCCTGCGCAAGGCAGGCGGTCGAAGAACTGCGCCGCGAGCTGCTGGACGGCACAGTTTCACTCCCGGCCCGCGCAATCCCCGGAGCTGCGGAAGCCCGTTTTTCTGCTATCGTTCACACCCTGCTTTCCCCCTCGATCCGTCGCGTGATAAACTGTACCGGTGTCATCCTGCATACCGGCCTCGGCCGGGCGGCGCTTTCCGAGCAGGCGATCGCCCGCCTGCATGAGGTGGCGGCCTACTGCAACCTCGAATTTGACCTCGAAACCGGAACACGCGGCGAGCGTACCGACCACGTCGAAAATTTGTTGCGCCTGCTTACCGGCGCTGAGGCAGCGTGTGTTGTCAACAATAACGCGGCTGCAGTTTTCCTGGCACTGAACACCCTCGGCTTTGGTCGTGAAGTCATCATTTCCCGCGGAGAACTGATCGAGATCGGCGGCTCTTTCCGAATCCCTGACATCATGGCCCGCAGCGGCACACACATGATCGAAGTCGGCACGACCAACAAAACCCATTTGCGCGATTTTGAGCAGGCGATCACACCGGAAACAGCGGGCTTCCTGCATGTGCATACCTCCAACTATCGCGTGCAGGGGTTCACGCATGCCGTCTCCCTCGATGAACTGGTTGCCCTCGCCCGCGAGCACGGTCTTTTCGTGTTGCATGATCTCGGCGGTGGCGTATTGACCGATCTGCGCGCATTTGGCCTGCCTCACGAACCCGTGGTTGCCGAAAGCGTTGCCGCTGGTGCCGATGTCATCACCTTCAGCGGGGATAAAATGCTCGGCGGGCCTCAGTGCGGTATCATCGTCGGCAAGCGGGAAACGATTGCGGCGCTGCGTAAAAATCCTCTCATGCGCGTGTTACGTTGTGACAAATTCACCTATGCTCTGCTCGAACAAACTCTGAAATTATTTCTCACAGGTGATCAGCTCGCCGAAAAACACCGGGTCATGCGCATGTTTACAGAGGATGCAGCAGCGATTCGCGCACGCGCTGAGCAGGTTCTCGCTGGCCTCGAAGACACCCTCGTGCGCCGTTATACTGTCACAGTCGAGGCTACAGATGCACAAGCGGGCAGCGGTTCTCTGCCGCTGGAAAAATTCCCCAGCTTCGCCCTGGCCCTGAAACCGGCAGATGGCAGCGTCGAGGAGCTCGCCAGGCATCTGCGTACAGACGTACCCGCGGTCGTCGGCTACATCCGTAAGGACAAGCTGCTTCTGGACCTGCGCACTGTTTTGGATGAGGATGTCCCCGAGCTTGTCGCACGGCTGAATGCATTGGCGTGATCGCCATTACGGGTCGCCTGTTTGCCTCTCCCTATCATACACTCTGTCAGAGAATCTGTCTATTGGACAGACCAAAGACCTTTCTGACAGGGCACTCCCCGCTTTAATCTGCAGAAACCAGCGCAAATAAAATTTGGCCCGATGCTTGCATGATGGGCGTGCAACTTCAGGGATGGCACTTCCCCCGGTCAGAATGGCAGACATGGGTGACGGTCATTTTTAAAGTCATTCATTATGACCAATTTTTCATTTTCCAGCAGAAAAAAATCTTGATTTTTAGTCGTCTCTGCGTATATTTAGGGCTGCAGTTAGCACTCTGTTTGGGAGAGTGCTAATCGGGGTAGAAAACAAACGTCTAAAACGTAGCACCACAACATAAAAACAAGGAGTCAAGAAATGAACATCAAACCTCTTGCAGATCGTGTCGTCGTCAAGCCGATCGAGGCACAGGAAGTGAAGCAGGGAAGTATCATCATCCCGGACACGGCTAAAGAAAAGCCGATGCAGGGAGAAATTGTCGCAATTGGTCCGGGTAAAGTGTCCGAGAGCGGCAGCAAAATCGACATGGAAGTAAAGAAAGGTGACAAGGTTCTCTATGGTAAATACTCCGGAACCGAGGTGACCATTGATGGAGAAGATTATCTCATCATGCGTGAAAGCGATATTCTGGCAATCATCTGATAAGCTGATATCGCTTTTTTATTGGTATTCATATTTAGACACGAAAAATTTACTGGAGGTAAGATAGAGATGGCAAAAATCATCGATTTTGATGTTGATGCACGCAGTGCGCTGAAGCGCGGTGTGGATCAGCTTGCGAATGCAGTGAAAGTTACTCTCGGTCCCAAGGGCCGCAATGTCGTGATCGACAAGAAGTTTGGTGCTCCCACAGTAACCAAAGACGGCGTGACCGTTGCCAAAGAAATCGAGCTGGAAGACCCGGTAGAAAACATGGGCGCGCAGATGGTCAAGGAAGTGGCTTCCAAAACCAGTGATGTCGCTGGTGATGGTACCACCACAGCGACCGTTCTGGCTCAGGCTATCGTCAAAGAAGGGCTGAAAACCGTTACTGCTGGTGCCAACCCGGCGCAGATCAAACGCGGGATCGACAAAGCAGCCGCGGCAGTTATCGAAGAAATCAAGAAGTTCAGCCGTCCGATCGAAGGCAAAGAGGAAATCGCCCAGGTTGGTGCTATCTCGGCTAACAACGATCGCCGCATCGGTGATGACATCGCTGAAGCCATGGAGAAAGTGGGCAAGGACGGCGTCATCACGGTTGAAGAAGCGCGTTCGACAGAGTCCAGCATCGAGACCGTGGAAGGGATGCAGTTCGACCGCGGATACCTGTCCCCCTATTTCGTCACTGATCCGGACAACATGGAAGCAGTGCTCGATGACGCCATGATTCTGATCCACGACAAGAAGATCAGTGTCATGAAAGACCTGCTGCCGGTTCTGGAAAAAGTTGCGCAGATGGGCAAGCCATTGCTGGTCATCGCAGAGGATATCGAAGGTGAGGCTCTGGCAACCCTGGTCGTCAACAAGCTGCGCGGCACGCTGAAAATTGCTGCTGTGAAAGCACCTGGCTTCGGTGATCGCCGCAAGGCTATGCTCGAAGACATCGCTATTCTCACCGGCGGCCGTGTTATCAGCGAAGAAACCGGCTTCAAGCTGGAAAATGCTCAGGTCAGCGATCTCGGTAGTGCCAAGAAAGTCGTCATCGACAAAGATAACACCACGATCGTCGAAGGTGCCGGCGAAACCGAGAACATCAAAGGCCGCATCGAGCAGATCAAAAAGCAGATCGAGTCCACGACTTCGGATTATGACCGCGAGAAATTGCAGGAGCGCCTGGCCAAGCTGGCTGGTGGCGTGGCTGTTTTGCGCGTCGGTGCTGCTACCGAAGTTGAGATGAAAGAGAAAAAAGCACGCGTTGAGGATGCTCTGCATGCCACCCGTGCAGCGGTCGAGGAAGGTATTGTACCCGGCGGTGGTACCATGTACATCCGCGCCCGCAAAGTGCTCAAAGACCTGAAAGTCGATGGTGATGAGCAGATCGGTGTCGATATCCTTTACCGTGCTCTGGAAGAGCCGCTGCGCCAGATTTCCAGCAACGCCGGCAAAGAAGGCTCGATCATCGTTCAGAAGGTTGAGGACTCCAAAGAAGCAACTTTTGGCTACAACGCTGCCACGGACGAGTTCGGTGACCTGGTCAAGGCTGGTGTCATCGACCCGACCAAAGTGACCCGCGTTGCCCTTGAAAACGCCTGCTCCGTCGCTTCGCTTCTGCTCATGACCGAAGCAACGGTCGTTGAGAAGAAAGAAGAAGAACCGGCAGCACCTGCCATGCCTCCGGGCGGCGGTATGGGCGGTATGTACTAAGAGTGATCTTTCTCCTGATAAAGCCTCCCCGGTTCACCGGTGGAGGCTTTTTTTATATCGCGGTCGTGCAACGGATTCTGCGCAGGCCAGTCTTGGCTCACGTAGTGGGCAAGCCCAAACCTGAATGATGCTCTCCTCCGTGGATGATCAGCCGCTGCTGCAAAAACATCTCGCCACAATTTTTCGCAATGTCGCGCTCTGCATACGGGCTGCCGGCTCAGCCAAATGTTGTTTTGCTGTGCATCTATCTGTTTATCAGTCAGGGTATCCTGTTAACTCAGCTTTGGGGGCTGGCCCGCATATCGACATCTGTCATTCCGGCCCAGCGAAGCGCAGTGCCGGAATCTCATCTTTTCAAGCAGGTGCCTGAATACGGGAGATTCCGGTCTTCCCCTGCGGGGAAACCGGAATGTCAGCACTGGTGCAGGCACGTGCTGTTGTCAGGCAGTCTAATTTGAAAATGTGCAACTGTGCTGAGTTAAATAGATAACCAGAGTTT
>DRLW01000361.1 GCA_011375275.1 Bacteroidota bacterium | reverse complement strand
ATTCCCATTTCATAGACCATCTGAGCCGAGTCGGCTTTCTGGAGCTTGAAGTATGTATCACCGAGAAAAGAGTAAACCTGCTTGAACTTACCCTCTTTATCAAGTTCGATGACTTTCCAGAAATACTTTGCAACGCGGTCGTATTCCTTGTTCTTGTAATTCTCGCGCCCCAGGCTCCAGTTGATCAGGACCTGGCGTTTGCGAATGGAATCCTGGCGTGCCTGTTCAAGGCGATTTTGCTCGGCAATTTGCTCCGGCGTCAGTTTCGGAGCGCTTGCGCACCCGAGATATGTCATCGTTGCCAGAATGATCAATGACAAAACGAAGGACACTTTACCGTAGAGGCGTGTTGATAAACCGTTCTCCACTCCTAATCCCTCCTGCACTGTGAATTTTGCATTATTGAGTTATTTGAAAAAATGAGTATAGAGATTTTCCTTTGAAAAATCAAGTAAAACGATCGCCTATCGCCTTTCCTATATACTTGCAGGTGCGGGGTGACGATCTCCCTGCCCCGGCACGGAACCTTGACGTACCCCCAAAATCAGGATAAAACGTTCGTAGTGCACGCTGAAGCGTCTCCTGAAAGTCGCCAATTTCCCTGCGCATCCAGCCCGCCCGATACAACGACTCCGCCGGCCGGTTGCGTTGGTGATAATTTCCCCTAGCAATGCGAGAAGGATTTTTTTCTTGACACAAATTAAAAAATTAGTATTTTAACTAAATAATTAGTTGAATTACTATCAACTTCATTCAGGAGGCCGTGATGCGAAAAAAAGCCCTTCTCACCAGCAGTCTGAGCCTGTTGGCTCTCTTCTTGTTCAATCAATGCAGCAGTAACAGTCTGTCGCCGGAGCCAAAGTCCGGTGAGGCGCTGCCAGCCAGCACAGCAGCGCAAAACCCACAGCGCTTCGACGCAGTACCCACCCCGATCGGGGGTGACGAAACACTTGCCGCAGCGGTTTCTGCACTGGTGGCCGTACAGAATGACGCGGCTCTGCAGCGGGACAAAGCTAAGCTGATCCTGTCGGTCCAGGTGGATAAGAACGGAAAGGTCAGCGCACTGAAAACAGTCCGTTCCCTCCGTGGCCTCAAACAAGAAACGCTTGCCGCGATCTCCGACATAATAAGAGAGACTCGCTGGCAGCCTGGTACAATCAACGGGGCGCCAGTGCAGGCCTGGCGGTTTCTGGAGTTCACATTCCGCACAAGCACCGACGGGGCTGGCGGAGAGAAGCGTGTCATCGCCGGGCTGGCTGCTCCGGCAAAGGAACGTGGAGGAATTTTCCAGGCTTATGACCAGGCGCCACAACCTGTAGGCGGCATCAAGGCGATACAGGCGAACGTGGTGTTTCCCGAGAGCGCCCGTCAGGCTGGTTTCAGTGGTAAAACGATCGTCAATCTGTTTGTCGATGAAACCGGAGCAGTGAGAGAAACAAAGATTCTCAAATCCTCAGGCAACGAGGAGTGCGACGCAGCAGCAGTAACTGCCCTCAAAAAAACCACGTGGCAGCCTGCTGAGCAAAACGGGGTGCCGGTAGCTGTCTGGGTCGGATTTCCTGTTTTTTTTCAATCAGATATAAAAACAGCCTCAGCATCACCCAAAACAGCCGGGGCAGGAAATAGTTCGAGCGGTGATCCGGCGGCTTATGACACCCCGGCCCAGCCTGCCGGCGGTGCTGCTGCCCTGGCTGAAGCACTTCGCTATCCGGAATCTGCACGCAAAGAAGGCTTTTCCGGCATCACCATCATCAATATTCTCGTGGATGAAAACGGCTCTGTGCTGGAAACAAAACTGCTCAAATCGTCCGGCAATGAGGAATGTGATGCAGCAGCAGAGGATGCCATTCGCTCTGTTGCGTGGCGCAGTGCAGAAAAAGACGGAAAGCCGGTGCGCGCCTGGGTGGCCATGCCTGTGGTATTTCGCATGAACTAACTCAGCTTGCATCAGGCAGGAGCCTATCTCCTCCAGAAGTGCGGGATGCGCTACTGTCCCGCACTTTCATGCTTGAGAAGAGTCTTGCCAAAATGTATATTGTCTGACAGCATCACTGTCAGCAAAATTTATAATGCAAATAACACCGGCTTAACCCGGCTCATTCACGACTGATCACTCCGGGGAGCGCCCGGCACGTTCCATCTTTATAGCTTGAATGACAGATATCGATATCCGGGCGGGACGGAGCTGAAGTAACTGGATACCCTGCAAGATTACGAAACATATACAAAAGAGACAAGAGAGGTAAACATGCCCAAAGCCACGAAACTGGCTCCGGCAGAGGCCGAAATCATGGACGGCATCTGGGAGATGGAGCCGCCGGTAACAGTGCGCGAAGTGCACTCCAAACTGTATCCAAACGGAGAAAAAGCTCTGACCACTGTGCAAACGATGATGAACATCCTGGCCGACAAGGGCTTTCTGAGCCGCAAGAAGACCGGGATGGTTAATTTCTACACCCCGAAGCTGAGCCGCGAACAGGCAGCCCAGATGGAAGCACGTTCGCTGGTATCCCGGCTGTTTCATGGCTCGTTTGGAGCTCTGGCAGCGCATCTGATCAACTCCGGTTCCCTGAGCAAGGAAGAACTTCGCGAGCTGAAAACCCTGATCGATTCCAAAGCATCAGACAAAGAGGACAGCAAGAAAAAATAAACGCCCTGAAGGGGGCAAGGTGATGGAGAACTCCATGGATACACTCAATTCTCTCGCACACGGCTGGCTGCCGTTGTTCATGACACACATGCTGGAAAGCTCGCTTTTCATCATGCTGATTTACGCTGCGGACAGGATATTCGTACTGGATACCCGCCGCCGCTACACACTCTGGCTCCTCGGTCTGGTCAAGCTGTTCCTGCCGCCGGTCATCACTGTGGGCATGCCGGAGGCTGTACCTGCTCCGGTACAGCAGTTTTTGCCTGCTGTCCTGCTACCGGCTGTTTCCAGCCAGCCCGGGCCTGTAACGAACCTCACCCCTGCTGGATTATTGTTTATACTCTGGAGCATCATCGTTCTGGCAACAGTCGCTGTGATCCTGTACAAAAACCGCCAGCTCAATCAGCGCCTTGCTGACTCCCAGCCCGTGGATCAGAAGGCGATCATTTCCAGCACGATGCGCCTGCCCGAAAAGCTGCAGATTTTTCTGACCAACGCCCTTCCCACGCCGCTGGTCAAAGGGGTTCTGCGGCCACGATTGTACGTTCCCAGAGAGCACCTGCGCCTGCCGCAGCAGCAACGGCATAGCATTCTGGCACACGAGCTCGCTCACCTGAACTCCTTTGACATACCCGCGCTCTATCTCCAGGCGCTGGCCATCATTCTGTTTGGCAGCAACCCCCTGGTCTGGCTGCTGCACAGGCGGCTCGTGTACCTGCGCGAACTGCGCTGCGATGAGACGGCCATGGCACAGACCGGGAT
>DRLW01000360.1 GCA_011375275.1 Bacteroidota bacterium | reverse complement strand
TTTTCCCTCGGATACGGATCGTTTACTCATAATTACCATCCTTGTAGTATGCTATGTGTTGAATACTCCGGGGATCCAGTTAACTCAGCAAACCGGGCCTGATCCAGATATTGACATCTGTCGATTCCCACACGCTCCCGCATTTTTAGATGAGACTCATCTTTTTGGGCACGTGCCTGAGTCCAGGAGATTCCAGTATTCCCCTGCTGATGAACCGGAATAACTGTTCTGGTGCAGGCACCAGCTATGCTCAGGCATGCTGGTTGAAAAAATGCCACCGTGTGAGTTATGTGGATAGCCAGAGTTGAATACAGATCAGGATTTTCAGTCTTTTCAATGATTCACTCATGTAATCTGAAAACTCATCAATCCTGATGGTGATAGACTGTTATTTACAAATTTTCAGGTTAAAACTTTCCGAACTTCATAAAAAACCCAAAAGTTGCACTGCGCATCTCAGCGTCTGTAACCCTGCCGGCGTTAAATCCGACCGTGTAGCGGTAGCCGGCGCTGATACCGGCTCTGAAAGAGCGGATGACATTGAGATTGAGCTGCACGGCCGGCTCTATGATGAAAAAAGGATCGCTATTGTGCTCTCCGGCATGGTTGCCAAAACGATCTGTTTCAGCGGCCATGGCGCCCCCGCCTCCGATGAGGGTTGCAAATGACATATGCAGCACTTTTTTCCACCCGGGGTGGTATTCCAGCCACATGCCGCCATACCCTGTCATCAGGACGCGTTCCGTGCCGGTGAAATCATCGACCCCGGCATCGACATCCGTCAGCAAGCCAAATCCGGCACCTCCAATCACAAAGCTGTGATTGATCACCCAGCCACCAAAACCACCGAACCATACGGCCCCGACATCACCAACGGAACTGACTTTCATATACGGGCCGCCAAAACCGCCTGAGGTCGTAATTTCTCCCAACAGGGTTTCCGGTTCCTGCTCCTGAGCCAGAACATGGCCTGCGCAGAACATAACGAAAAGCAGAACTGCTGCCTTGTTTCTTTTCATCATCATATCTCCTCGTCAAACAACGTCACCGCAACAACCAAACTAATTCATCACACGTTGTCTGATCCTGTCATTGTGATCAGCAGTTTATTCTCTGAACCTGAAAAATTATTTTAGAACAAATCAGATTAATACAGAAAACCACACTACTTTTCTGCAATTTTCATCTATAATAAAGAAAGTTAATACACTACCATTAAACTATCCCCCGCACAGAAGCGTAAGTAAAAAATAAAGTTAAACCGCGTCAAATATAGGTAAGAAAGGACACGAATACAAGAAGTTTATACACTTAAATTAATACGTTTTATTCACTCATTATTTGTCGTGCTTTATTCACAACTGAACTTATCTGCGTAGTGCACGGACCCTTCGCATAAACAAACTGCCGGGATCACTATCTTACGGGAAAGTAGGCTCTTCCGCAAATCGTATGGGTTGATTTTCAGTATGGACAACTGGCGGGGCGTCCAGGGTGTACCGCGACATTCATGTCGCGAAGAACGATACGTATAGTTCTTCGGGCTGCTTTTAATGGGTGGCCGGGACGCGACATTTCGTTCATCAGGTTGCTTTTGTAGGGTTGTCTGAGACGCGACATAAATGTCGCGGTACGGGTAGTAGGGCCCATGGCGTAACGCGACATTCATGTCGCGCGGCACGGGTAGGGACACGGATAAATATATATCCAGGCAATCGGCAATCGGGACAAAAATTATGGCAATGCAATTATTGGTGATGATGACTGTATGGACGCCCCCCGGTCGCCCCCACACCGTGGTTCGCATCCGGAATGAAATCGTCAACAATCCCAAAAATTGGGCCGAGGACAAATATCATTATGACAACCCTCGACACCGCCCGATTTGCAAAACGATAATTTCTCAACCCGCATGATATGAGGAAGAGCCATACGGATAAGCCAACACGGTCACACACGAGACTTTCAAACACACTTTTTAAACGAGTGTTCGAATTGTCTTGCTTTTCAACCTCCCGGTGCTATATTTCGGGGACTTATTCTGTGCCGCATCCGGGTATCCAGTTAACTCAGCAAGCCGGGCCCGGCTCAGATACCGGCAAGTGTCATTCCGGCCAGGCGCAGCGCAGTGCCGGAATGACGGTTCTGGGTAGGCACGTGCTGTTGTCACGCAGTCAGGTTTGAAAAAATGTAACCGTGCTGAGTTAAGTGGATAACCAGATGTGCCGCATGAGATTATCACGAGTTCCGATCATCCCGGCCGGCACCGTTCCAAACTAACTGGATTTCGTACGTGAAAGACACCAAAACCCGCATTCTGAATGCTGCCGAAAAACTGTTCAGTGAACAGGGAATCGGGGCGACATCGTTGCGCAGCATCACGGCAGAGGCTGGAGTGAATCTGGCTTCGATTCATTATCACTTTGGTTCGCGGGAGAATTTGATTCTCCGGGTTTTCGAGAGGCGGCTCGGGCCAATCAATGCCGAGCGCCTCAACCTGCTCAACGAATTTGGCCAGCGCGCCGGCAACAGCGCCATCCCGCTGGAGAAGATCATCGAGGCGTTTATCAGACCACCGCTCTTCTGCGAAGACGCCATCGACGACCTTCCGGCCAGCTTTGTGCAGCTTATCGGCAGGATGCATTCGGAACCGAAAGAGACCCAGCATCTGCTGATGAGCCTGTTCGGCGATGTGATTACGAGCTTCATCGCTGAATTGAAAAAGGCATTGCCGGAGCAAAGCGAAA
>DRLW01000359.1 GCA_011375275.1 Bacteroidota bacterium | reverse complement strand
TGCTCGCAACGCCGGAGATGGCCGAACTGAGCAGTTGGATCATCGCGCTGGTGGCTGCCGGAGGTCTGGCCGCGGCCCTCTCAACTGCCAGCGGCCTGTTGCTGGTCATTTCATCGAGCGTGGCGCATGATCTCTATTACCGCGTCCTCAACCCTGAAGCAACGGAGCAACAACGCCTGCTCATCGGGCGCGCGGTCATCGGTGTCGCTGTGGTCATCGCGGGAATTTTCGGCATCTATCCGCCCGGCTTTGTCAGCCAGGTCGTGGCTTTTGCCTTTGGGCTGGCAGCAGCGAGTTTTTTCCCGGCTATCGTGCTCGGCATTTTCAACAAGCGCGTCGGAACGATTCCGGCTGTCGTCGGTATGTTCGCAGGACTGAGTTTCACAGCCTTCTACATCATTGCCTGCGTTTTCTTCGGTATGCAGCCGTGGACCTTCGGTGTGTTCGAAAGCGGAATCAACCCGCAGGGCATCGGCGCGGTCGGGATGCTCCTCAATTTTCTGCTGACCCTGGCGCTGACGCCCTTTTTCCCGGAACCCTCACAGAAGATCCGCGACATGATCGACAGCGTCCGCGAACCCGAAGGCGCGGGGCCTCCTGTGGATATCGAAGCTGCGATGGAGAAATAACTGCCCTCGTTGCTGAAATCAGACACCGCAGGCAGCGCTGAGGATATGGGGGCGCTCTCTGCGGCGAACCAAGCCAGAACTATTCGCACTGCGGCACGACTTTATCAGCCGGCAGGCGTTCTGATGAGGACAGCAATCGGCGCCACCAGCGATGCAGCCTGCCGCATGGGCGCGCCACGTGCTGGATTTTTTCGATGCGGGCCAGAGTGTGGTTCTGGCCCTCGTCGATCAGCGCAGGGACATCATCGACATCAAAGCGGCTGTAGCTGGTTAAATCGAGCGAGATGACCACATCGGCTGCTTTGAGAATGCGTTTGGTATTGTTATCAACAGCGATCTCGAACGAATTCATCATGACGTCGATGATGCCGTCAGGTTTCGGGTAGGTAAAATTTCCGCCGAGGTTGACGGCTATGACACGCTCAGCCCCCAACTCCCGCGTTGCACGCACCGGCACGTTTTCCACCAAAAGGCCATCGACGAGCAGGCGATCGCGATATTCCAGAGGCTTGTACAGCCCGGGCAGACAGGAGCTCGCCATCACCGCCGAGGCTACACTGCCATCGCGAAAAACGATACGCTCACCGGTGACGATATCCGTAGCCACAATCGCCAGAGGGATATCTGCATCCTCGATAGCAACGTCGCCGATCAGGTTTTCGATCTGCCGTCCCATTTCATCGTTGGACAACAACCCGGTGGAAGGCAAAATAAAAGAGCTGATCTTGAACCAGTCGAGCTCGCGGGCAAAAGCCTCTATTTCATCCAAAGGCACGCCAAAAGCATACAGCGCCCCAATCAGAGCTCCTATGCTGGTACCGGCGATGCAATCGATTTCGATGGCATATTCCTGCAGGACTTCCAGCACACCGATATGCGCCGCACCGCGCACAGCCCCTCCGCTGAGCGCAAGGCCGAGAACCGGTCGCTCCTTTTTAAATCCAATCTTCACGCTCTCCCTCTTCGCCCCTATTCCTTTGCTGTGTACAGTTCGATCATGCCGGTGTGCACCTGGATCTCGATGTCGCGGATATGCTCCTCATCGCGCAAATCGAAGCGCCGGACAGCGCGCGGGTTTTCCGGCTTGCGGGCCACGTCGAGAATCCGCTCTTCGATATACGCTGGTGTTTCAGAACGCCAGACCACGTAAAGATGATATGTCTGGCCGCGCGGCAGAACAAAACGGAAACGATACTCCTGCTCGGCAACGGGCAGGACATCCCACTGCACCGGGTAATAATATGACCGGGTCAAATCATTGCGTTTGACCGCTTTGAGCTGCAGATAACCCGTTTTAAAATAACTTTTGAACGTGTCGATGCGGGCGATGACCGTGCCTTCGAGAATACCGAGGGAGTCCGATGGTTCCATATCGATAAAAGGCAGAGGCGCGGGTTTCTGCCGCGGTTGCAGGTTGAAGACATATTCCTGTCGTGCCCGCGGCGGAACCTGCACGCCACGCAACACCGTGGCATCAAAATCCGGGTAGCGGGCAATGACGTCATAAACACCCGGTGGCACGCCGGAGATACTGAAATTGCCCATGGAATCGGTCACTGCTGTGTATTCGGTCCCCTTGAGATAAACCTCGATGCCCGGGATAGGCAAATTGTCGGTCAGAGATAAGATCTGACCACGAACGGTGTACGTCCTGGGGAGGTTCTGCGCCGGCAGCACACCTGGGAATACCCAGGCAGCCAGCAGCAAAGCCATCAGTCCCGTTTTCATCCTGAAAATAAACATCTGTACTTTCTCCATGATTTCACCTCATTATCGCGGGTTCGATTCGATCACCCACCAGAAGGGAAATGTACACGAGACACAGCCGGTGTGGCGAAAAAACTGCATGGTGTAACAATAGTTAATCAATATCCGGAAGCCAAACGTTTTGGGCTGAATCGTGGTTCCGGACGATCTTTTCTCATCTTTCAGCAGAGACGCACGGCCTGCATCTCCACGGGCCGGGGTTTGGCCCGGGGTTTCATGTATAGGCGAACATACCCTGCGACATGAATGTCGTAGTACACCCTGGGTACTCGTACCTTGTCATTGATGTCGTGTCCCTGCCATCCCCTCCAATCAGCATGAAGAACGAAATGTATCGTACCCTGCGACATGAATGTCGCGTTACAGCAGGGTTACCCTGCAAGTCGCCCCTACAGAAAATCACCCCACACGATCGGAGAGAGGCCAAATAAAAAAACCGCCCCTGCATCATGACAGGCGCGGTTTTTTCACTACTTTCTGCTTCAAAGGTTCTGGCCGCCGGCGTCAGAAAAAATTCGTCAGGCGGAGCAGCTTTTCCTGTTTCCACCAGGCTGCTCCAGAGACCAGAGCTCCGCAAGCAAAAAGTGCTGCGATCGCGGGCTCATCCCTGAGCAGTATCCAGTTAACTCCTGTACTGTCGCCATCGATCAAAAGCGTCAATGAAGCAAACAGAATGGTCAGCATCATGCTGATATTGCGTTTTCTCCTGAAAATCTGTTTAACATTCATCGTAAAAATCCTTTTTTTTGAAACCTGAAAAATCCACTCATTCGAGGATGTGCCACCGCAACGCAACGATTCTCGATCAGTTAACAGGGCATATCATCCGAAAGAAATTTTTCAGTTATCCCGTCTTCGCATACACGAGAGCGAACCCGTGCAAAGAAGTCGTGATAAGGTCATCCCTGAAGCCCGCAGCGACGCGTACTGCATCATCCTGATCCGGTCGCCGGCCGTGTATCGGCAAAACGCATACCACAATGCACACGCATGTTGCCCGGCTCTTTTACGCTGAAAATACCAGCAGCCATCCCCGGCGCTGCTGGACAGCTTTCGGCCAATTGCATTTT
>DRLW01000358.1 GCA_011375275.1 Bacteroidota bacterium | reverse complement strand
GTTTTTTTTGAGTGAAAAATTAAAAAGTCGGGGTCTCAGGGTAGCCGGTTTACTCAACAAACCAGGCCAGACCCAGATTCCTGTCTTCCGCTGCGCGGAAACCGGGATGAGAGCTCTGGTGCAGACGTATGCTGTTGTCAGGTGGTCTGATTGAAAAGATGCAACCGTGCTGAGTTAAGTGATAACCAGAGTCGGGGGCATCGAAAACGAAAAGCCCAGCTGGCATATACCGGCTGGGCTTTTATTCTATAGTGGAGACGGCGGGAATCGAACCCGCGTCCGAAGGACAAGTCCCGAGGACATCTACATGCTTAGTTCGTCGTTTGATCTCACTGCCGTGGGCACGAGGAACAGAGCCGTCCGGCAGCCAGTCTGTAAGGTCTCGCCTGTTCCGTCCAGACCAACAGAGCAGGCCAGCCATCATTGTCGTCATCCGGAGCAACCAGGATGGCACCGGTCACTCAGGATGTGGTTGCACTAATTACTTAGGCAGCCATTGCGTATGCATAATCATCTGCATTTGTGTTTAGTGTAACGCTTTTTTACGAGGAGCCTTACGGACCTCGGCATGCAATCCACGGCGCTCATTCCTCCGTCGAAGCCATGTCGTCCCCATAAAGTATGGTGATGAATATACACAATCTCTGTGCGCCCCGCAAGCGTAAAAGCTGACGGAAAGCCTGCCCACCCGAGTGGGCGCACAGGTGGGCAGGTGCGTCCTACTTGGTGGCTTCTTCCATAATTTCCGTCATCCGTTGTACAAACTCCATAGGCGAGGTAAGGTTCCCATCGATGAGCTGCGCAGCCTCATAAAGCTGCACGATGCTCTTGCGCAGCAGCGGATTGGTGCTGTCGCCCAGGTTCAGCCGCGACAGATTTTTGATCAGCGGATGCGAGATGTTGACCTCGAGAATGCGCTTGGAACCCGAGTACTCCTGGTTCATCATCTTCATCATCTTTTCCATCTGCGAATCCATCCCCTCTTTGCCGACCACCAGAGTCACCGGTGAATCCACCAGGCGTTTTGAGGCAACAACATCCTCAACTTTGTCGCCCAGGGTTTCCTTGAAGACGCTGATCAGCGCAGAGGCCAGGTCTTCATTCAGGGCCTCGCTGTCCTCGTCTTTGCCTGCGTCGAGGTCGATGTCGGCTTTGTCGATGGATTTCAGCGGCTTTTTGTCATACTCCGTTATCGACGGCACGACAAAAACATCGACCGGATCGGTGAGCAGAAGCACTTCGTACTCGTGCTTGCGGAAGTATTCCAGCTTGGGGTTTTTCAACAGCAGCTCGCGGTGTTCGCCGGCCAGGTAGTAAATTTCTTTCTGTCCTTCCTGCATGCGCTCAACGTACTGCTTCAGCGAGATATACTCGTCTTTGCCGGTTTTTGTGGTGCCAAAACGCAGCAGCTCGATGATTTTGTCGCGGTTGTCGAAATCGCTGTTGATGCCGGTCTTGAGCAGCGGACCGAAGTTTTTGTACAGGGTCGCGTATTTCCCCGGTTCTTTTTCAGCCATGTCCTCGAAATGGGCGAGAATCTTGCTGGTCAGAATGGAACGGATTTTCGCCATCACCGGGCTGGACTGTGTCACCTCGCGCGAGACGTTCAGCGGCAGGTCCTCGGTATCGACCACGCCCTTGACAAATCGCAGATAGTCCGGCAGCAGCGCTTTGCAGTCATCCTGGATAAAGACTTTGCTGGAGTACAGGTGCAGCGATTTTTCCTGCTGCAAATCGTGGAACAGATCGAAAGGTGCTTTTTTCGGGATGAACAGCAACGCGCGGAAACTCACCGTGCCTTCGAGACTCAGATAGAGATGACTCAGCGGTTCGTCGAAATCGTTGCTGATGAATTTATAAAACTCATTCAGCTCCTCTTCCTTGATGTCATCTTTGGCTTTATGCCAGAGGGCCTGCACGGTGTTGACTTTTTCCTCACCGACGTAGATGGGGAAATCGACAAAATTCGAATATTTTTTGATGATGTGCTTGACGTGAAATTCCTCGGCAAAATCCGCAGCATCTTCCTTCAGGGTAAAGCTGATTGTGGTGCCGCGGTGTGGCCGGTCGATCTCTTCGATGGTGTAGGTGCCGCTGCCATCAGACTTCCAGCGCAGGCCTGTGGATTCTTTGTCCGCATGCCGGGTTTCGATGGTGACCTCATCGGTGACCATGAAAACTGAGTAGAAACCCACGCCAAACTGGCCGATCAGGTTGGCGTCGAGTTCCTTGCCCTCAGCCCGCGCCTGCTCGAGGAACTCCAGCGTGCCTGAGCTCGCAACCGTGCCGATGCGCTCCATCAGGTCCGCCTCGGTCATGCCGATACCGGTGTCCTCAATGCTGAATGTCCGCTTGTCTTTATCGACGCGGATGCTGATTTTCAACTCAGCGTCTGCATCGAGGACATCCTTATCCGTAAGCTGGCGGAAGCGGATTTTGTGCAGCGCATCCGAAGCGTTGGAGATCAGCTCGCGCAGAAAAACATCCTTGTGTGTGTACAGAGAGTGCACGATGAGATTCAGCAGTTGCTTCATCTCTGCTTTGTATTCGAATTCTTTGATTTTAGCAGTTTTTTTTGCAGCCATGATTCACTCCTTGCTCATGTTAGCCACTGTATTCTGTTATACAAACTGTATGGCATGTTCCAGATTGCAGCCAGGGCCGGCAAGCTGCATGATGACTCGTTTTCGTCTGGTACAGGAAATGGGATGAAACCGGGAATGTGCCCGCGGTGTGTTTGCGGCCCCCGGAAATGAAGAAAGAAAGGTAAAAAAAATAACCGGGAAATTCAAGAGTTTGTGCGGCCGGAACAGGCATGTGCTTGAGTCCGGGGATTTCGCCACTTCGCTCCGGCCGGGATGGCGGGGTAGTGAGCAGCGCCTCATTCTGTCGGAATAGCGGAATCTCCTCATTTTGACAGGTGTTGAGTCAGGAGTATTCCGGCACTGCGCAACTCTTCGGCCCGAATGACACAGAGGCACGGTCTCTTCCCTGGCTGAGGCCAACAGCTATTGCGTGGTGATATTTTTTGGATTTACGGATTTTTCAGGGTATATTCGCGGCATGAAAAATACAAAACTCGTTTACTCGACCGGTGGTACGCCGGAGCCGCACTGCCCTCGCTGCGGCGAGAAAATGGAACACTGCCGTTGCCGCGGGCAGGAGGCGGCAACGAAGAAAGCGATCACCGCAGTGCTGCGCATGGAAAAAGGCGGCCGCAGGGGGAAGGTGGTCACCGTCATCGATCGCCTGCCCGCTGATAAAGCGTGGCTCAAAGACATGACCGCCAGGCTGAAAAAACGCTGCGGAACGGGCGGCACCTTCCGTCTCGGAAAAGCTGAAGGCCTGATCGAAATTCAGGGTGATAAGCGCGAGCTCATCCGCGAGTTGCTGCGCGCCGAGGGTGTCAACGTCAAGGGATAGCGGCGAGCACGACTTGTACCGGGATATGCTGAGTAATGCAAAGTATGGTGCTTTGCGACATGAATGCTGCGGTACGCTTTGCGCGGTTGTATTGCGACATTTATGTCGCGTCTCTGCCTTGCGCATGGGGCATGCTGAATAACGCAATGTATCGTGCTTTGCGACATGAATGTCGCGGTACGCTTTGCGCGGTTGTATTGCGACATTTATGTCGCGTCTCCGCCTTGCGCATGGAGCAAGCTGAATAACGCAATGTATCGTACTTCGCGACATGAATGTCGCGTTACGGCCTTGCACCGGGGTATGCTGAGTAATGCACAGTATCGTGCTTTGCGGCATGAATGTCGCGGTAGGCCTGGCCGGAATGACAGATATCGGGGTCTGGGCAGGCCTGGTTTGCTGAGTAAACTGGATACCCGGCAAAAGAAAGGAAAAGGCTAACACATGGCAG
>DRLW01000357.1 GCA_011375275.1 Bacteroidota bacterium | reverse complement strand
TGCTGCTGTTGTGTGAACTGAGCTGTGTCTGTTTTCCCGCGTGTCGGTTTTCTCATCTTTATTTGCCGGAGCAGTACAACCTGGGGAACGTCTGCGCCGGCATCCGCTTGATTTTTCTCTGTTTCTGCCGATCCCTTCAGAATTCAGGACTCTCCCTCTGCAGGTAATCTGATGTGAAAAATATCCGTTTTGACTTATCTATCCCTGTTCGAAGCATGCAGACATGGGTGAGCAGGGGAGCAATCGATCTCACTCAGCCACTCGCTTTGAACTCATCTGACCTGAAATACCGCTATCGTACGGACAACTGGTATATTATCGTCCGCTGTTGTTCAAGTCTGAAACACTGTTTGACGCCTGCACAAAGCTGTAACTTTTTTGAGACAGGCGAATTTCGACTCAACTTGTTAAAAAATAAGAAAATATGCCGATTAATTTTTTGATGATATCGCTGGCATAATCTTTGTGTTGTCGGGCTGGTGATTTAATTTAAATCATCGTTCAGGCATAAAAAATAGCCGAGGATCTGAAGTAACATCAACTATGACAAGTCAAGGAGCGAGACATGTTACGTGCTGTGAGCCGTAGTTTCAGTGGAGCAAGGGCTATCGTGGGGAAAACGATACTTGCATCAATGCTGATTGGAGCGGCAGCAAGTCAAGGACAGACAAAAGTGATGCCTCTGGGCGATTCCATTACCACCGGTATCGGGAGTACAGGTGATAATATAGGATATCGAAAACAACTCTGGTCACTCATGGATGCCTCCTATTCGGTCGATTTTGTCGGGACGCAGACAGGGGGTGACGGCCAGTTTGATGAAAATCATGAAGGACATAATGGTTTTCGCGCGGATGAAATCCGTGCCGGGTTGAGTAGCTATCTTGCAGCCAACAATCCGGATGTGGTCTTCCTCAATGTGGGTACGAATGATATCAGTCAGGGTGATGATGCCAACACCGTCCTGACCGATATCAGCAATATCATCGATGACCTCGTCGCCAATAATTCGGCGGTTGAAATTTATGTTTCGACGATCATCCCGCGCAAAGATGACGCCGCATTACAGACAGTAACCGATGACGTGAACGGCCAGCTCCCATCGCTTGTGCAGAATAAGCAAAGTCAGGGGAAAAAGGTTTACCTCGTCGATAATGCCAACCGGATTCTCGCAGACCCGAACTGGCAAACGAACTTGTATGCTGATAACTTGCACCCGAACGATACCGGCTACAGCCAGATCGGGCAGGAGTTTTATAATGGCTACGCTGCAAACAATCCGGGCGGAAATCCTGTCTCTTTCAGCGATGATTTCAATGCCGGGTTAAAAGCAGAGTGGGTCGTGAACCCCGTTTATAAAGTCATCAACCAGCAACTGGTCAATGTCGACAGTTTGAATACGGTTTTTGATGGCTTTGATAATTTTATCGCTGTACCGAATATCGATGTCAACCCCAACGCTGTGCAGTTTACCTATGGCACGGAATCGAATCAGATCGGCCGTTATTTTTCCGGTTTCGGCCTGCTGCTGGACGCACCGACCACGACAGCCAATGGTTATTTGCTGTTTCATACGGAAAACGAAGTGGTCAAGCTTTTCGAAATTGTGAATGGTAAGGTCAACGGCGCACAAATCACCAGCGCAGACGGCACATCAGTCGGAGCGCCCCAGATCGGTGATGTTTTTCGTGTAGAAATGTCGACGACAGCAGCCGGGCATATTTTCAGGGTCTTTCGCAATGGGACACTATATGCCACGCTGACAGACCCGAACAAGCGTCAGGGGAATGCTGCGACGACTTATTCTGGTATAATGATCAACAATAATACTCAGAATGGCGTCGATGATTTTCTGATCGAACGGGTGATCGATACCACACCACCAGCGGCAATCAGCGATCTTACTGTAAAAAGCACAGGCTCTACCTCGATCGGTCTGCAATGGACCGCCCCGGGTGATGACGGCAGTACAGGCCAGGCTTCGAGTTATGATATTCGTTACTCGACAGCACCGATTACGGGTGCCAATTTTGCTTCAGCAACCGTGGCTACCGGTGCTCCCGCACCCTCGGTTGCAGGAACGACAGAGTCTTTTACTGTAACTGGTCTTGTAGCCGGAAACTCCTACTATTTTGCCATCAAGACAACAGATGATGCTGGCAATGTCAGCGCTGTTTCAAACTCCCCCATGGGTTCGACTTCTTCCCTGGTCATCACGACAGATGATTTTGAGCGAGCAGGCCCCGGCCTGGGTGCGAACTGGAATGCTGATCCGGAGATTGAAATCGTCAACGGTGCTGCTCAGGCAACCAGTATTGCAGATGTTTTTGATAAAGGTGCAGTGTTCACCAAGATCAGAAATCCGGTCGAAATCACCATGAAGTGGGGCCCGAATGCAGCGCAGCTGGGGACATCCTTCAGCGGAATTTACATCGCCGACGGGACAGACCAGAACGGCGGTGGTTATTTAATTCAGCGACGCAAGGACGGTACCAACCCCGCGACGACCTATCTCAAACGCGTCGCCGGCGGTATCCCCGGTACGGTCGTGGCTTCCGGCAGCAGCCTGGGCCCTGACCCCGGCCCTGGTTCGGTGATGAAAGTCGTCGTAACCCGGGATGTATCGAGCATAACGTTTGATGTCTATATCGATGATGTCTTTGACCGCACGTTAACAGATACAAACCCATCAATTGCCTCTGACCAGGATTATTACGCTGGTTTTATTCTGAATGATAACGTCGGTGATCAGAATGCTGTCGATGTGTTTACCGTCGGAGCTCAGCCATCCGGCCCGGCTGTAATCGCTATCGTCAGTGGGAACAACCAGTCAGCACCGGTGAACGAGCCTTTTGCCAACCCTGTCGTTTTCCGTCTTGAAGACGGGAATGGCATCGGCGTTGAAGGTGAACAGTTAAATTTTACGATCTCTCCGGCCGGAGCTGCCACCCTGGACAACAATGGCGTGGTTGACGGCAATGCTCGTAAAGAGGCAGAGAGTGGTACGATCAGCGGGCCTGGTGTCATGGAAGTCCGGGAGGATGCCAATGCTTCCGGAGGTAAATATGTCCTCTATCCTGCTCCTGATGATGATGCCTCTGTGAAGATAACATTCTTTGTCCAGGAAGCCGGGACATACTATTTTTGGACCCGGAGTATAACTCAGGGGAATCCGACCAATAATTATGGCTGGGATGTCCAGATCAATGGGGGAACGAGATTCCGGTACAATGTTTTTGGCGGTCAGTCCACAGTTACGAACTGGACGTGGGACCAGATAAAAGACGGTACGACACGCGTGACAGCCAGCCTGAACGCAGGCTCGAACACGATAACGTTTCATGCAGCTCATTATAATACCTGGCTGGATAAGATACTCGTCACCTCGGACCCGAATTATACTCCGAGCGGTCTCGAACCGGATCAGGGTTATATTACCGATGCCAATGGCGAGGTGCAAGTGAATGTGACAGCCGGGGCTTCGCCAGCAACAGCGAGTCTCGTGGCCAGCCATCCGCAAACGCCGAACACAACAGCAACATTGACGATTACAGCAGGGAGTGCGACTAAAATTGTCAAGATCAGCGGTGATAATCAGAGTGGAGCGGTCGGTGCTCAATTGGCCCAGCCACTTGTCGTTGAAGTTCAGGACGATGCGGGGAATGGTGTTGCTGGTGTCAATGTTCGTTTTGTGGCACTGAAGGGTGCCGGTAGTTTTGATCTCGATCAACCCGTCGTTACAGATGCAAATGGCCGGGCAAGTGTGAACTATACTGTTGGCCCCCAGAGCACAACTCAGATTATCGAAGCATTTTCTGATGGACTAACGGGTTCACCGGTAACGTTTACCGCCACTGCCACAGGTGGCCTGGCGAATAAACTGCAATTGGTGAGTGGCGGCAGTCAGACCGGGGAAGTACTCTCTGATTTGGCCAACCCGGTAGTGGTGAAAGTCGTCGATGCTGCCAATAAAGCCATTCCGGATTATCCTGTGTCCTTTGAAGTTGTCAGCGGCGGAGGCAGTGTGAATAAGCCGGAGTTGATAAAAAATCCGACTCTGGAGGGGACGTATTATGAGAATGGCAAGGGAAGAGGGTTAGTCGCGCCAAGCTGGAACGCATGGAGTTCTGATGACAGCCGGACGCACTCAGAAGTTACGGGTTACAGCTCCACCTCCGCCCAGAGAGTCAATACCACGGGTACGGCAACCGGCGCATCGATCCTTCAGGCAATCAAAGAACCCGTCCCGAACAATGCCAGATTGATGCTAAGTTTTTTCTATAAAACGGACACCAATAGCGAAAAGCCAATTCGTGTCAAGATTCGCAAAACAGTGCAGGATGTCATGGAAGATATCGAAGTGCCGCCGACAGGAAATCAATGGCGTCATTTCGTGTATTTTTTCAATTGGGACACGACCTTTGAACCGGCCGAAATTCATTTCATCGTTTTCGACAACGTCATTGCGGATTTCGATGATATCCATCTCAACTACGTGACCGACGCTCAGGGGCAGATAGCTGCGACATGGACGCTTGGCTCGGAAATTGGCCAGCAGCAGATTCAAGCGCGCGCTCTCATAGAAGCGACTGAGCTCACTGGTTCTCCGCTGGCTGTCAATGCAACTGCCACGGCCGGTGTTGCCAGTAACCTGGTTGCTGTAACTGAAACCACGCTGTATGGCTCTGCAGGACAGGAACTCCCTTCTCCTCTCAAGGTCAAAGTGACGGATGTTGCCAGCAACCCCAAGGCCGGCCATACGGTTACATTTGAGATCAAGAGCGGTGGGGGAAAGCTCAATGGCACCCAAACGCTGGTCGATGCCCAGACGGATGTCGATGGTATCGCCTCGGTCCTGCTCACTCTTGGCCCGAATGTAGGCGCAAAAAACAGTGTTGAAGCACGCGCTTCTCAGGGAGGGAGCCCGCTGACAGGCTCGCCGGTAACATTCGATGTTTTTGCTGCCGTAGCCTCAAAAATCAGCAAACTCAGCGGTGATAATCAGACCGGATCGGCTACACAGCCGTTGCCCAAAAAACTGGAAGTGCTGGTTGAAGATGACCAGGCACGGCCGGTGGCAGGCCATCCGGTGACATTTTTGGTTGGCCAGGGTGGAGGCTCGATCAACGGCAAACAAAGCATTGTCGTCAATACAGGCGTCAATGGAGTGGCTGCTGTTACGTTGACGCTGGGACCGATTCCTGGAACGCAGAATACAGTCGATGTTACTGCTACCGGGCCGAACGGGGCGTTGACAGGTTCACCTCTTCGCTTTACAGCGACTGCAGTGAATTTGACCGAACTCAAGCTGCTCAGCGGCAACAACCAGAGCGGAATTGTCGGAACGCCTCTGGGGCAGCCTTTTAAAGTTAAAGTCGTCGATGCCCTCGGGAATGGCGTTAAAGGATGGCCGGTGTTGTTCCTGGTCACCGGAGGTGGTGGACATTTGGGCAATGGCATCACCCAGAAAACCGTTGATACGGACAGTCTCGGTATTGCTAAGGTTAACCTGACTCTGGGCCCGCAGGCCGGAAACCGGAATAATACCGTCGATGCCCGGGCGGAATTCAACGGCCAGCCGCTGACGAATTCTCCGGTCTCATTTTTCGCTACCGGGCTTGCAGGTGCTCCGGACCATATCGCCATAGCCGGCGGCGATGGCGCCAAGGGTGTCGTTGGTAATCCCCTTGCCGAGCCGCTGAAAGTGCTTGTCGCAGATAAAGAAGGCAATGGAATCCCGAATTACGCTGTGACATTTGAGGTCAAAGCAGGTGGCGGTAACCTTTCCGGGTTTACCAAGCGGACCGTACTCTCCAATGCCCAGGGTATCGCACAGGTTATCCTGACGCTTGGGCCGGTAGCCGGTACGAATAACAACATCGTCGAAGCTTCTGCCATCAGTGGTACTGCGCCCCTGAATAACTCGCCGTTGACGTTTAAGATTTCAGCGACTGCAAATGACGCGCGGAATATGGGCCTGGTTTCAGGAAATAACCAGACCGGGAAAGCCGGCTTCCCGCTTGCAGAAAAACTGAAAGTCAGAATTACGGACAGCAACGGCAATAATGTGCCCGGCCATCCGGTGACCTTCACCGTGAAAAAAGGCGGCGGTACTTTGGATACCGAACAGCAAACCGTCAAGGTTGTCAATACCGATGCCCAGGGAGTTGCATCGATCTCCTGGGTGCTCGGCGGGCTGACGGGTGAAAATGCTCAGACCGTAGAAGCCAGTGCTACGGACGGAGTGGGTGCGCTCAATGGCTCCCCCGTTATTTTCCGGGCAACTGCCGCGGCAGGTGCCACGGACCCGCAAAAATCATCTGTCGTGGCAACCGGGCCGGTTGTTGCCGATGGTATCGCCCGTTCTGAAGTGACCGTCACATTGCGGGATGCTTTCGGAAATCCCGTAGCAGGAAATGCAGTGGTGATCATCGTCACGGGCGAGGGCAACATCATCAACCAACCGACAGTCCCGACGGATCAGAACGGGCAGGTCAAAGCCAGCTTTACCTCGACCCGTTCCGGCCTCAAAACCGTTACCGCACGGGATGTCAACTCGCAGGTGGATATCACCAATGGCACAACGGTTGAGTTTAAGGCACTGCCTGCCGCCAGACTGGTTCTGGAGTCTGGCAACGGCCAGGTTTCAAACGTGGGTACAGCGCTCAAGCAGCCTCTGGTCGCCAAAGTGACGGATGTCAATGGTAATCCGATTGCCAATCATCCAGTGACTTTTGCTGAAGATCAGGGTAACGGCTATGTGATTGAGAGACAGCCACTCAAGACGGATGAGAATGGCCTTGCCAAAGCGACTTATGTACTCGGAAAGAATGCTGGATTGAACCTGATTACAGCCTCAGCGCAGGCGAGCAATGGGCAGGCGCTTTCCGGGTCGCCGGTTACATTCAGTGCAACCGGGAAAAACAGCACAGCAGCCCGTGCAGAGCTGGCATTTGGTAACGCACAGTCTGGTGTCGCCGGCGAAGCGTTACCAGAACGGCCTGCAGTACTGATCACAGATGCCGAAGGCAATCCGATTTTCGGGCATCGGGTGACATTCCGTGTAACTTTTGGTAATGGAACTGTCAATGGTGAATCAGAAGTTACAGTCAAATCGGATGCATTCGGGCTTGCACGGGTGAGTTGGGTGCTTGGGCCGCAGGCGGGCGTGAATTTTATGCAGGCCGAGGCCGAAGGTATTGTCGGCATCATCACATTTCAAGCACAGGGAACCAGCGGCTCAGCTTCCAAACTCGTCGCTGTCGGAAATGTGGAACGCTCCGGCGTGGTTAACCAGAAGCTCGGCAGCACCCTCGGTGTGAAGGTGACCGACAACAACGGCAACCCGGTTTCCGGCGTGATCATCAAATTCAAAGTATCGCGCGGAACGGGTACTCTCTCTGCTGAAGAAAGAGTCACGAACGCCGACGGCTATGCAGCGGTCGAATTTACCTTCGGAACCGATGCTGGCGATCGGGTTGTGCGGGCATGGTCGAACGGCCTCACGGGCTCGCCGTTGAATTTCTATCTCACAGGACGTGCTGCTGGAGCGAATACGATTACACTCTATGACGGAGACAAGCAGACCGGTACAAAAAACAAGGCGCTGAGCAGGCCGCTGCGCGTCAAAGTCGTCGATCGCTATGGTAACCCTGTTGAGAACGCTGCTGTTACCTTTGTGATCAGCGGCGGCAGTGGCGGAGGGTTTGCTGAAGCCCAGCCGGTGCGTACGAACAGCCGCGGTCTGGCGCAGACGACGTGGATTCTCGGCCCGTTGGCCGGCTCTAACCAGGCAACAGCGATTCTCGCTGGCAGCAAACAAGTCAGTTTTACTGCCACGGGTATCGATAACAACGTACCGGTTTTCACTGAAATCAATAATATCAGCGTGAACGAAACCCAGGTTGTGGAGTTCGAGGTCAAGGCGACGGATCCGGATAACGATCCTATCGGCTATTCGGCTGTGAGCTTGCCCAATGGTGCTTCTTTCGCCGCTACGACCTCACGTATTTTCCGCTGGGCTACCGGATATGACGACGCCGGATATCACGATGTGGTTTTTGCAGCCACGGATAGTCGTGGTGGCCGCTCGGAGTTGCTGGTCACGATCAAAGTGGAGGACACCAACCAGCCTCCGGTGATCACCAACTGGCAGCCGGCTTCGTCAACGGTTGATGTTCGCGGCCCGCAGACAGTGCGTTTCGAAGTGCTGGC
The DNA here is from genome assembly GCA_011375275.1 of Bacteroidota bacterium. Classification (GTDB taxonomy): domain Bacteria; phylum Zhuqueibacterota; class Zhuqueibacteria; order Zhuqueibacterales; family Geothermadaptataceae; genus Geothermadaptatus. Next base: position 1,234 of record DRLW01000357.1, on the reverse strand, counting down.
GAGCGATGATGACGGTGACCAGGTCGATTACCTCTGGTTCATCGACGGCAAGCATGTCGGTTCGGAAAATGTCTTCGATTTCAGGCAGACCAAAGGTGGGCGCTTCACTTTTGAAGTCCGTGCTTTTGACAGCCAGGATACGACGAAGAAATTCTGGAACGTGATTACCGATGCCGTCCGGTTGGTGAATTTCTCCGCTGCTGCACACCCGAGCGAAGGGGTGACTCTCAATTGGGTTACAGCAGACGAAAACGGCAACGCCGGTTTCAATATTCTGCGCAGTGTGCGAAAAGCAGATGGGTATGAAATGATCAATCCGGAAATGATTCGCACCGGTGGTGGTGGAGACTATACCTATCTCGACAAAGATGTCGAGGCTGGCAGAAGGTACTATTACAAGCTCGAGGATGTCTCTATCACAGGCGAACGCGAACAGCACGGTCCCATTTCCGTGGTGGTCAATTTCCCCGAAAGTTACGAGCTCAGCCAGAATTATCCGAATCCGTTTAACCCGACGACGACGATCCGTTATCAGCTTCCGAAGCAGGGTGTGGTAACGTTGAAGATTTACGATACCCTGGGCAGGGAAGTCCGGACGTTGGTAGATGGCAGACAACGGCCGGGTATCCATACTGTGCTCTGGGACGGCAAAAACAGCGCCGGCCTGCAGGTGCCTTCCGGCGTCTATTACTATCGGATCATCGCAGGTGAGTTCAGCCAGTCCAGGAAAATGTTGTTGCTGAAATAAGGAAATATTTCCTGAAGGAAGCAATCTGTAATTCGTTACACGACAAAAGGCCGGGTCTCTACCGGCCTTTTGTCATTTATTCCGCGTGAAATGACACAAAATGTACGCGCACGTCTCGTGATCAAAGGTTGAAGCAGACGAATTTGATATTGGTCATTTCCTCGATTGCGAACCGTGCACCTTCCCGGCCGATTCCGCTGTTTTTATTCCCTCCATAAGGCATGTGATCCGCGCGATAAGTGGGCACGTCATTGATCATCACACCGCCGACATTCAGGGTTTTGATAGCCATAAAAGCATGGTGAATGTCGCGGGTGAAAATGCCTGCCTGCAAACCATACTGCGAATCGTCGAGCAGGCTGATCCCCTGTTCGAAATCCTGCACTGGTATGAGTGATACGACCGGAGCAAACACCTCATTACAGACGACATCCATCTCCGGCCGAACATCTATCAGCACGGTTGGGTGAAAAATCCGGCCCTCGC
>DRLW01000356.1 GCA_011375275.1 Bacteroidota bacterium | reverse complement strand
GCCCAAAACGGCGTTGCAAAACCGGCGTCAGCGCAGTCTCTTCGAGAGAACGCTCGCCCCAGAAAACCAGCAAGCAGTCGCCCGCGGGCATGGGTGAGGCTTCCTGTTGCCCGGTGTTTGCCGGTGAAGTGGTCTGTTCTGCTTCCGGGGTCGTCGCCCGGGTTTGCAGCAGCGGGCGGGTCAACCGGTCGTAAAGCGCGTTGAACTCGGCGGCGTGCAGCGGCAGGCTGTGCAGTTGTCTGTTCAGGAAAAAATGTGCCACACCGAGCATGAGCAGCCGCGGAATCAGGCCATAGGCGAGAATGGTCATAATCAAAAACGGCCACCAGCCGCCGAGCAGCGAGACATCCTGCGCCCGGCCGGCCACAGCACCGAGATACTCTCCCTCGATACGGAAGTAGCGCGTCGCTTCCACCAGGGCCAGATTTGGCACAGCGTCGGGAACGAGTAGCGCCCACGGTGCAGCCAGCCAGGAAACGATGCGATGAAATGTTTGTGCGCTGAGCTGCAGAGTGGTGTTCCAGGCAAAAGCCAGATCGGAAAAAGCGACAAGATACAGGCAGGACACCAGGGCACCGAAATTAAAGGCGATGCCAAAACGCTGCGTCAGGCCGAGCACCAGCCAGCGCTCGACCGGATAGTACAGTACATGCCGTGCGCGCAGGCGCTGCAGATCCGCGAAAAAGGAGCTGCTCTCCCGACGGGAAGAAAAAAAACGATCGCTCCAGCGCACGAACAGATAGCTGAGTTCGCGCACGATCTGCCGCAGCTCGCCGACCAACGGCAGCAGGCGTCTCACGCCTGCGGGTAAAAAACCCAGCAGCAAAAAAAGCAACGTGAGCATCTGCACACCGGCGAAAATCGCGATGAAATGCACCACATTCACCGGTGTGCTGCCGTCGTAGGCCAGAGTGGACTGCGCAGCGGTGATGCCGGTAGCCAGCCCGGCGAGGATCAACGCCAGGCGCAGCCAGCGCAACCCGGCGACAAAACGCGCACCGATGCTGGCTCCCTGCGGCCGGACACGCTGCAGCCAGTCGAGAAACAACGCCTCGCGCGATTTACCCTCGGCTGCGATAGCCAGCCCGATGGCCCGGTCACGCTGGCGCAGCTCAGTCGGATCGCGCTCGCTGTCCTGCAAGAGCAGCGCTTCGATGTCGATCAGATCCTGTAATTTCACCGGCCCGGCCTCACTTCTGTCCTCTTTTGCTGTGCATGCCTATCACCCTCCCCGCTGCTCCGCGTCGCCAGTGCTTTGTTAGATGCATCATCATACCAATCATCCATCTCTCGCCACACCCCTCCGCCTCTCCCTGTCGGGATTCTGCGACTGGGGAATCATAAAAACCTATTCGTCCTCTTTGATAAACACCTTATGCGTCAGGCGGCCGGACTGAAAAGATGCTACCTGGCTGAGTTAACTGGATAACCAGAGTAATATTTGTACCTCAAAAGTCAATTCTTGCAATTTTTTGCAAGACTTCCAAAATCGAAATTTAGAACCGCTAATGAACGCAAATGATTTCAGAATTCCATTCGCGCTATTTCGCGACTATTGGCGGCCCCTGTTTGGTTCCGGCTTGTCCAGGTTTAGTATAAAACTCGATGCTCAAGCTGGTATTGCGGATATTACCACCAGCCCGTTTCTGAAGCAGGCAATATAACAAGAATAAAGGGTTGTCTCAAGGTGTTATTCAATGGCTGATTTCCTGTAAACAGAGGGGCAAGTAAATCGCGGGCTCGGCTACTGATCGGAGGAACACCTCAGTGGCCTGACGCCGCAGGAGAGGTGTGATGAGGGGAAATGACCCGCCCTAGTACCGCGCTAGAAACACAAGGAAGGCGATGATCTGTTCAGAAAGCATTAGCGACGGGCGGTGGGTGTTTCGGGAAGAGCCGCTTTTTGTTCTTTGCGGCACTTCTCATACACAAATTCCGGATCGAGGTCGATGCCGCAATCCCATTCGATGGTATCAAACGCCACTTTGACGCGTTGGAACACGTTCTTATCTTTCAGCTTTTGAAAGATACCGAATTCCAGATACGGTTTCATGTCCAGAATACCGCGCTCACCATTGTCAAACTCAACGGAAAGGCAGTAATCTTCTTTGGCAATGGCTTGTTTTATTGCAGGGTACATTTCAAATCACCTATTGCAGCGGTTGAATACGGAATGGATGTTCGCCGTTCATAACCAATTCCCAATTTGCGGCTAATTCTTCCTGGTGCAATTCCGTCCACGCTAAAACCAGCTTTAGCTGTTTGCGTGGAAAGTTGCCTTCAAGCAGTTCACAAGTGTGAATATCTATTGTTGCCCTGTATTCGGCATAGTAAACATGAATATGCGGCGGCGGATGTTCTCCCGGGGCAAAGTACATTCTCACAATAATGCCGTAAAACATTGAGATGGTCGGCATAAAATACTCTTTTGCTCATTTTGGGTTGAAAGAAACTTAGCATTAATTGGTCGCAGATACAAGAAAAAATATTCGCACAAAATGCGACGAATATCTTTCCACGTCATCGAGTGCACCCGGCGCACCCCGGTGACTGTAGATACGGCTTCTTCCATCGGGATGGTGACAAATTCTTCGCTCTCAGCCGGGCCGACGTCGCCGTAGGCGGTCCACACAAGCAGCTGCGGGGAGGTGATCTCTGGCATCAGGTTCACCGCCAGGAAAACCACGGCTGTGGCCACGGGCAGGCGGGTTGTGAACTGGGCGATGGGCATGGTGTGGCGGGAATGTCACGGGGTTATGAATGAATAAACGCACATTAGTACATGAAAAGTTATTTTTCAGCCATCTCGTC
>DRLW01000355.1 GCA_011375275.1 Bacteroidota bacterium | reverse complement strand
AGGAACGAGAGCTGCCCTGCCGGGATGCCTTCCCCGGGTGTGAGCACGTAGATGGCATTTTGAAACAGAAAAGGATCAGCGTGGCGAAAGCCGGATTTCTCACCGCCGGCCATGGGATGGCCACCGATAAAGCCGGCCTCTGCTGTACGGAAAACCTGCTCTGCGCGCGCGCAGATCGTTTTTTTCAGGCTGCCGGCATCGGAAACAACCGCACCGGCCGGAGCAGCCGCTGCAATCGGTTCCAGCAGTTGCTCAGCCGCTGCGACAGGCGTGGCCACAAAGATCAATTCAGAATGTGAGCAGGCTGCTTGCAGATTCTGCACGGAAAAACCCTGATGCACGAGGCCGTCCTGCTGCGCCGCGGCTGCAACATCGTTCCGATCAACGCCGATGAGGCGAACGCCGGGATAGAAGCGCCGGACAGCCCGGCACAGCGAGCCGCCGATCAGGCCAAGACCGATGACTGTCACCTGCTGCGGAGAGGGGGCGTTGGGCTCAGCCATAGCTCAGCTTCCTGCGGCAGCAACCGGCCGGCTCTGCGGCAAACGCTTGCCGATCGCTTCTGCAATGATGCCGCATTCCTGCATCAAGCGCACGAACTGCTCGGGATACAAGGACTGCGCTCCGTCTGAAAGCGCGCACTCAGGTTCATGGTGGACTTCGATCATCAGACCGTTGGCACCGGCTGCCACAGCCGCCCGCGCCAGCGGCGCCACCTTGTCGCGAATGCCCGTGCCGTGGCTCGGGTCGGCGATCACCGGCAGATGGCTCAGCTTCTGAAACACCGGAATCGCGGAGATATCCATGGTGTTGCGCGTGTACTGTTCGAACGTCCGGATACCGCGCTCGCACAGGATCACCTCGTAATTTCCGCCGGACATGATGTACTCGGCTGACATCAGCGTCTCCTCGATGGTCGCAGACATACCGCGTTTGAGCAGCACCGGCTTGCGGATTTTACCCAGTTCACGCAGCAGATCGTAGTTCTGCATATTCCGCGCACCCACCTGCAGGATATCTGCATACTCAGCGACGACATCGATCTTCGAGCGGTCCATCCCCTCCGAAACCGCCAGCAGGCCGTGGCGGTCTGCGGCTTCCCGCAGCAGGCGCAGGCCCTCTTCGCCGAGGCCCTGGAATGAGTACGGAGAAGTGCGCGGTTTGAACGCGCCGCCGCGCAATATTTTCGCTCCGGCGCGGCTCACCTCCGCCGCGATACGGTCGATCTGTTCCTCCGACTCAACCGAGCAGGGCCCGGCCATAACCACGACCTCATCACCGCCGATAGCGACCTCGCCGATGCGGATCACCGTGTTGTCGGGGTGAAAAGTGCGGCTGGCCAGCTTGTACGGCTCGGTAATGCGCAGTACCTCGTGCACGCCATCGAGAATCGCAATTTTGCGCGTATCCAGCCCGCGCTTTTCGCCGATGGCACCGATGATCGTTCGGCTGACACCCGTGCTCTGGTGCACATCGAAGTTCTCCTCCATCAATCTGGCGATCACATTTTGAATCTGTTCCCGCGTTGCATCTTCTTTCATTACGACGACCATTTTTTATCTCCCTCACTCTCAGTTTATTGTTTTTCCACTCCCTACCCCCTATCAACCTACACCCTAAACCCCTACCGCCTATCACCCTACAGCCTAAAAACCTACAGCCTACCAACCTCCTCCTCCAACCCCAGACTGATATGCTTCTGCAGCAGCCGGGACTCATCGATGATACGCTCGAAAAGCCGGATCACAGCCTTGCCGGACAGCGGGCCGGTGTTCAACTCGACCAGACGCTTGAAGATCGTCTCCTCGCGATCCGGGTCGTAAATCGGCAGCTTTTTTTCCGTTTTCAGCGTGCCGATCGCGGCTGAATAGCGGGCGCGCTCGTTCAGCAGGCGCAAAAGCCGGGCATCGAGATCGTCGATGCGGCGGCGCAATGCTTCCAGTTCCCGCACGTGCTGATCTTTGTCATTCTTCTTGGCAGCCATCGGGTTGCGCTCCTTCATGAAATAGCTGTTTTAATTTCACGCACAAAAGCATGCACACGCTCACAGGCGGCGTCGAGGCCCGGCGCTGTCCGGATGAGTTCGATCACGCTGCTGCCGATGATCACTCCGTCTGCATGCGCAACCAGCGAGCGTGCCGTGGCCGCACTGGAAACACCGAAACCGACCAGCACGGGATGCTCTGTCAGGCTGCGCAAGCGCTGCAGGAACTCCGTGGTCTGCGCCGGCAGGCTGTCCCGCGCACCGGTGACGCCGGTAACGGAAACAGCATAGACAAATGCATCACAAAGGCGGTCGATCAACCTGATGCGTGCTTCGCTGGTGTTGGGTGAGGCCAGAAATACCAGACTGATGCCAGCCGCACGCAACGTTTCCTGCACGGTTTCGCTCTCCTCCGGCGGCAGGTCAGGGATAATCATGCCCGCGACGCGCGCCTGTTGTGCCTGTTCCGCCAGGCGTTGCCAGCCGAATTTCATAAACGGATTGGCATAGCCCATCAGCAGCACCGGCAGCTCGTGCTCGCCTGTGAAGCGGTCGCAAAGCTGCAACGCCTTTTCCACGCTCATGCCGGCAGCCAGCGCCTGAGTCGAGGCAGCCTGAATGACTGGGCCGTCGGCCAGTGGATCGGAAAAGGGCACGCCCAATTCGATAAAATCCGCACCGCCCTCAGCCAGCGCCTGCAACAGCGGCAGAGTCGCTTCAGCATCAGGGAAGCCGGCGGTGAGATAGATCGACAGCAGTTTCTCGCCGGACTGTATTTTTTTCTGCAAAAGAGAACGCAGCTCAGTCATGTTCACCCTCCCCAGCCAGCAGCGCGGCTACGGTCTCCATGTCCTTATCGCCGCGGCCGGACAGGCAGATGACCACGGCCTGCTCCCCGGCCATGCGGCCGGCCAGCTTTGCGGCAAAATAAACCGCGTGCGCACTCTCCAGCGCCGGAATAATCCCCTCGGTTCGCGACAACAACTTCATCCCTTCCAGCGCTTCGGCATCGTTTACCGAGGTGTACTCGACCCGGCCGGTTTCCTTCAGCCAGGCGTGTTCCGGCCCGACGCCGGGATAATCCAGCCCGGCTGAAACCGAGTGCACCTCGCCGATCTGGCCGTCTCCGGTCTGGATCAGATAGCTGAGGGCGCCGTGCAGAATACCCGGTTCACCCGCGGACAGCGTCGCTGCGTGCTCGCCCGGCTGCGGCCCGCGGCCACCCGCCTCAACACCGAAAAGCTGCACATCTTCATCTTCGAGAAAAGGATAAAACATGCCCATGGCATTAGAGCCGCCGCCGACACAGGCAACCACCGCCTCAGGCAGCCGGCCATGCCGTTCCAGAAACTGCTGTCGCGTCTCTTCGCCGATAATCTTCTGAAAATCGCGCACGATCATCGGATACGGATGCGGCCCAACCACCGAGCCGATGCAGTAAAAGGTCGTTTCCACGTTGGTCACCCAGTCGCGGATCGCTTCGTTCACCGCGTCTTTCAGCGTCCGGCTGCCCGTCGTCACCGGCACGACGCGCGCGCCCAGGAGCTGCATGCGAAAAACGTTCAGGCGTTGCCGCACCGTATCCTCTTCGCCCATATACACGATACACTCCATCCCGAAGCGCGCTGCCACCGTGGCCGTGGCCACGCCATGCTGCCCGGCGCCGGTCTCGGCGATGATGCGCTTCTTCCCCATGCGTTTTGCCAGCAGCAACTGCCCGAGCACGTTGTTGATTTTATGCGCTCCGGTGTGGTTCAAATCTTCGCGCTTGAGGTAAATCTGTGCACCGCCTGCATGCTCGCTCAGGCGTTCGGCGTGGGTGAGCGGATTGGGGCGGCCGGCGTATTCGCGCAGCAGCTCGCGCAGCTCTGTCTGAAACCCTGCATCGCTGCGAGCTTCCTCATAAGCCTGTTCGAGTTCGCTCACCGCCGGGATCAAAATTTCCGGTACGAATTTTCCGCCAAAGCGGCCGAATTTACCCTGCGCGTCAGGCAGGGAGGAAGCCGGGCGGATTGTCTGCATCTCTGTCTCCACGGTAGTCCTTTATTTCATGAAAAAAGCGTTCGAGTTTTTCAGGGTCTTTTTCCCCCGGCGCGGCTTCCACCCCGCTGTTGACATCCACGGCCCAGGGCTTCACCTGCTCCACAGCATCGCGGACGTTATCGGGATTCAGGCCGCCGGCCAGGATGAGCGTGAGCCGTGCGGCCAGCTCGCGGGCAAGCAGCCAGTCTGAAAGCCGGCCGGTACCGCCGTATAGTCCCGGCGCATGGCTGTCGAAAACTATGGCCCCGGCGCCGGCGGCCTGCGTTTCGGCATCGCGGAGCTGCGAACCCGGGGGCAGATTGAGGGCGCAGATTGTCTGCACCGGAAGTGCGGAGTACAGTTCCGGCGAGTCAGAGCCGTGAATCTGCACCGCGTCGAGGCTGGCGGCCGAGATGGCTGCCTGCACTTCCACCGGTTCCGGAGAGACAAATACGCCGACACGCGCCACATGCT
>DRLW01000354.1 GCA_011375275.1 Bacteroidota bacterium | reverse complement strand
GCTGATTTTCACCTTGCAATGCAGGGCATGGCGTGTTATCTTGAGCGGTTCTGTACGGGGGGCGGGTGAAAATTGTGCTGCGACGCGGGGGCGTCACACAGCAGGAGCTGTGTGGTGAGAGATGGTGTACGGTGCTGGTTGGTGAGGCCCTTCGTGGCTTTGTGCTGGCGACGCGGGTGCGTCGCCGCAGGGGTGTCACACCGCAGGAGCGTGTCACACCGCAGGAGCGGTGTGACGAGAAGAGGTGAATACATAATTTTCTGAAAAACATATCAAAACTGGAGGACTTTTTGTGAAGATCGCAATACTTCTCAAGCAAGTTCCTGTCAAAGATGCGACGCTGAAAATCGACGGGAACGGTACCTGGATTGATGAATCGGATCTTCAGTTCGAGATCAACGAGAGCGATCATTTCGGCCTCGAAGAAGCTCTCAGGCTGAAGGAAAAGCATGGTGGCGAGGTGGTGGTCGTAACGATGGGGCCTGAGCGCGTGCGCGAGGCCATCAAGCAGGCGCTGGCCAAGGGTGCAGACCGCGCCATTTACATCAACGACAGCGAGGTGAGCACGCCGGACCCGCAGGTGCACGCACGCATCCTGGCGGCTGCGCTCAAGGACGAAGGGTTTGACCTGATTCTCTCCGGCCTGCAGAGCGATGATTACGGTTACGGCCAGACCGGTGTTCTCGTCGCTGCTGAACTGGGCATGGCGCATGCCACCCTGGTGATGGAAACCGACGTGCAGGACGGCAAAATCAAAGTCAAGCGTGAGCTGGAGAGCGGCTGGTTTCAGTATGTCGAGCTGCCGCTGCCCGCAGTGCTGACCATCCAGTCCGGGCTGAACCAGATTCGCTATGCAACGATCAAGGGCATCATGGCAGCCAAGCGCAAAGAAATTCGCGAAGTGAGCCCGACAGAGCTCGGCATCGATGCGGCTGAGTTGCAGGGTGGCGCCTTTGCGCTGGAGAAAATCTACGTTCCGCAAAAGACCAAAGAAACGGCTGTTCTGGAAGGCGATGCGAAAGAAATCGTCAGCGCGCTGGTGGACAAGCTGAAAAATGAGGCAAAAGTGCTGTAAAATTTTCTGATCAACGCATATTTCAACAGGAGATAAAAACATGGCAGAGGGAATTCTCGTCATTCTCGAACACAACGGTGAAAAGGTCAGCAGACTTTCGCTGGAGGCGGTCACTGCAGCGCAGAAGATGGGCGCTGAGCTGGGGCAGCCGGTTTTTGCGGCTGTATTCGGCAAGGATACCTCGGCGCTGGCTGCGCAGATGGGCGATAAAAAACTCGACAAACTCTACACGATCGACGATCCGGCGCTGGAAAACTACACCCCGGATGGCTACCTCACCGCAGGCAGCGCGCTGATCAGCAGCGTCAGTCCGGCCTGGGTGCTGTTCGGACACAGCTACCAGGTGCGCGATTTTGCTCCCCTGCTGGCCGCGCGCTCCGGCAGCACCATGCTGACCGACTGCATCAGCTATCGCAATGAGGGCGGCAAGCTGGTGTTCACGCGCCAGATGTTCGGCGGCAAGTTCAACGCCGACTACAGCTTCAATGGCGATGGGCCGTATTTCGTCTCTTTTCAGGCCGGCTCGTTCAATTCCGATGAGCTGGAATCCGGTTCTGTGACGGCTGAGGCGTTTTCGGCCGATTTCAGCAGCGCTGAAATCCGCACCACAGTGCTGGATATCTTTCAGGGTGTGAAGCAGGAAGTTGACCTGTCCGCGGCGGAGATCATCGTTTCCGCAGGCCGCGGTCTGAAGGAAAAGGACAACCTCGAACTGGTCCAGCAACTGGCCGATGCCCTCGGCGGCGAGGTCGCGGCTTCCCGCCCGGTGTGTGATGACGGCTGGCTGCCGGTCGACCGCCAGATCGGCTCATCCGGGCAGACCGTTGCTCCCAAGCTGTACCTGGCAGTGGGTATTTCCGGCGCTATCCAGCACGTTGTCGGCATGAAGGGTGCGAAGTATATCGTTGCCATCAACAAAGACCCGCATGCACCGATCTTCGAAATCGCGGATGTGGCTGTTGTCGCGGATCTTTTCGAAGTCGTCCCGGAGCTGACTAAAGCAGTTCAGGAAGTACGCGGTTAACCGCTCTGATATCCGGGGTATGCACTTAACTCAGCATGGTTACATCATTGCAACCTGTCTGCCTGGGCACAGCACGAGCCTGAACCAGAACCATCATTCCAGTTTTCCCCGCAGGGGAGGCCGGGATCTCCCGGACTCAGGCATGTGCCCGAAAAGATGAGATTCCGGCACTGCGCTACGCTTGGCCGGAATGACAAATCTCGGTATTTGTCCAGGCCCGATTTGTTGAGTTAACCGAATACCCTGAGCTCCGATACGTTTTCTCACCGGTCGTTCTGCTGCGCCACACTGTGCCTGCGGTGTGGCGCGCAGCCTTCCGGGGCTTCTGCCCCGCCCCTACCCTATTACGAGACTCACTCCTTTCCGTACAAAGCATCCTCAAACAACCGTTTCAGCCCGCCGAGGGCAGTGCGTGGTTGCACCGGCAGGCGCAGGAGTCCGCGCACGAGCGCCCCGCCCTGACCGCTGGCCGGCAGCCG
>DRLW01000353.1 GCA_011375275.1 Bacteroidota bacterium | reverse complement strand
GGACAGTCTGATTTCATTGAATATTATTGGCATTCGAAGCTTATGCTATATAAATTTCAAGAAAATAACTTTAACGGGATTTATTAGTTTAGGAATGGAGATGAAATATAAAACTCCCACTCTGCATTTTGGGATTTCATATTAAATTCTCGTTGTGGCGCGGAGAAGAGTTTGTATTGTTGTTCTGCCTCATGGGAAATGGAACAATCAGAAAAAATAGCTTTCCCGGTCTGAGCCAGGCGAAGGGCTCGATGCTGGCGGTTATTTTTGCTCTTTCACAGTCCATGCCAATGGAAAAGTATGATCACAAAAAAACGCCCCATCCACTGGATGAGGCGTTTACATATATTAAAATCATCTGGCCGCGGAGCGGGGCTGTGTTCAATTAGTCTGGTTGTTTTTTCAGGGGGTCTTCATCTCTCAAATCATGAACTATGAACGTGCTATAAATCCGCATCTTTTTTTTATTCCTGCGGCAAGATATGATATGACCGGGTGTGAGGTTCACCCGGTCATTTTGTCTTTTCAGACTATTGCATAAACACCATGCGCTTCGTCTGTGCGACAGAGCCGACAGTGAGCTGGTAGAGATAAACACCACTGGCCAATGTGCGGCCGTTGTCGTCACGGCCGTCCCAGGTGAGTTCATAAGCTCCGGCACGTGCTGGCGCGTTGTCGAGCAGGGTGCGCACTTCCTGGCCCAGGACGTTGAAGATACGCAGGGATACGCGCGCGCTGTTTTGCTCAACAGAGGAAATAGTGAAGCGAATGATAGTGGACGGGTTAAATGGGTTCGGATAATTCTGCTGCAGCGTAAACTCCCCGGGAAGAGTACCGGGTGTGTTGTCAACCGAGGCGACGACAACATCGTTTTCGATGGAAATACGCGTTGCCAGCGTCGTATTATCTGCCTGGCGCGTTGCCCGCACCTGCAAAACCTGGCCACTCTGCAATGCGCTCTGATCGACGACGGTGTTGTTGGCATCGAGCACGATCAGAGTTGCATCAAAGAAGAACTCTGTTCCGGCAACTACGACTGAACTGTTGCTGACGGCCGAAGCGCTGCCTGTAGCAACAACGACATCTTCGATATGGATGCGGGTCGCCAGCCGCGTGCCATCGTTCTGTACAACAGCCTTGATCTCGACAGTCTGACCGACCTGCAGCGCATCGAAGGTAAGGGTGGAATCGTTTTTATCCTCTATCACGGTTGCCGCATCCACCGTAAACTCGAGGCCGAGCACCATAACCATGTTTTGTGCCAGGGAATCGATCGGTCCTTCGACCTCGATGGTGCCTGTATCGTTGTCTTCCAGCTTGATGCGGATAGCGATCAAAGTTCCGCTGGGCAAAAGCTGTCCGCGAACTTCGACGACCTGTCCGGTACTCAGGCTGCCAAAGTCGATTTTCTGCTTGTTCTGATCATACACGACCGTGTGGGCCACGACAGCAAACTCGCGTCCGCTCACGCTGATCGTCGAATCCGTGAGCGCATCGATCGGTCCGCTGACCTCGACCTCACTCTCCACCCTGTCTTCGATTTTGATTTTCATCGCCAAATACGTACCATCCGCCAGTCGCCGGCCCTCGATCTCGACGATCATACCGACAGAAAGGTCTGCAAAAGAGATCGGGTTTTTGCGGTTGTCATAGATCTGGGTGCTGGAGTCAACGGTAAAGGTGAAATGCCCGAGGACGATGACATCAGTTCCCAGAGAGTCGATGCGTGCTGTCAGCTCGATATCATCTTCGCGGTCATGGGTTTCCGCTTCAATTTTCACAGCAACCAGCGTACTGTCGCTGTTATACCATGCTTTGACTTCCACATACATGCCCACGACGAGATCCGCATACGTCAGCGCACTGTCCTCACTGCCTTCGATTCTGGTGCTGTCGGTCACGGTGATCACATGCCCGCGCACGGTTATCGTCCCGTCTCCTTCTTTCGCCTGAATACGCCCGGCGATCTCGATCGAATCCCGGTCGTCGTCATCATGCTTGCCTGAATCATGGCCATGGCGATCGTTGACTTCGATGCTCTTTACCAGCCATTCGCCATTATCATAGCGCACGACGATCTCCACAAACGTTCCTGCCTGCAAATCCTGCACGGCCATGTACTCGCCATTTTCATTGCGCACGCTGGCTTCGCTGGACAGGTTCAAGCGCGTATTGGCAACGATAATATAGCCATCTCCGGCTTCCTGAATCGTCGTCTTGAGTTCAAGGCTGCGCTTTTCATGATTGGAACCCTGGTCTTCAATATAGACTTTACGGGCGAACAGACGGCCTGTTGAATCCGCATAAGCGCTTATTTCAAGCTTCTGTCCTGCTGCGAGATGAGCGAAAGATCGTTGGCTTCCGTCCTCCCCGCGATACTCTGTCGTGTTGTCAACGTGAACCTGGACCGGCCCGAGATGCAGGAAGTCTGTGCCGAGGGAATCCAGCCTGCCTGACACTTCGTGCTCGTACGCAGGCGTGGCTGGCGTACCGGCAGCACCGATGGTGATCATCAGTTTGCCTTTAAAAACATTGTCCCGGTCGTCTTCTATCTCAACGCTCAGTTTCCAGGACGAGCCTTGATTCGCGAGCCCGGACAACGGTATGGCTGCAGTCCACGTGCCGTTGAGATGGTTGTTCAAATGCCCACGATACTCGACATCACTGTCACGGGCTTCGAGCTCATAGGTATTTTCCTTCACACTCAGCGCATCGATCTGCTCATCCTGAACCTTAATATACAACGTATCCTCCGGTGCAAACGTTTGTGTATGCTCCGAAAAATCAGCCCGGTTGGAGACGATAAAATTGCTTTGAGCGTACAGCCCTGAAACGCCCATCACTCCCAACATAATGCCCAACAATGCAGTAACCATTTTTTTTGTGGTGTTCATTGAACAACTCCTTTTGATTAATTTACCATGGTGCAGTGCTTGTCTGCGTGAGATCAAAAACTCTTTCCTTGATCTGCACCCGTGCTTAGGCAACGTCTGTGCCATCCTGCTTTATTTTTTCATCCAGCATATAAATACAGGCATAAATAACGTTATTTCGTCATTTTCAGCGACAGCCCTGCGATTCAATATCTCGCCAGGGAACCGGCCTTGCTCATGCGATGCGGTGCACGTGCATGTTGTGACCACCTGTGTGGAGGCTTTGTGCAGAGTGTGCACAGAACCGCCGGCACCGTTTTTTCAGCTCCCGGTGGGGAAACTACAATAATAGTTTCGGCATCGGTGTAGCGAGATGGAGGTACGTATCTGTAAAGTTCCTTTTTTCTCTCGGAGAGACGCGGAGCACGCTGAGTTTTTTCTGTTTTTGATTTTTTGTTTTGTGGGCTTTGCGTGAGGGTTGGTTGTGGCGTGGCTGTCGGGTCACGGGCTTGTTGTTTTATTTTGATTCTGCCTTTTTGAGATGCCAGAGGCCCGCATCTTGAACGGCTGCTGAAGACTTACTGGTTCTGGTGATATGCATCCCGCACTTGTGTTCTTCCTTTACGGTGCTGAAAATCCTCTTTGTCTCTCGCAGAGACGCGGAGCATGCTGAGTTTTTCTGTTTTGTTTTTTGCTTTGGGGGCTTTGCGTGAGGGCTGGTTGTGGCATGGCTGCCGGGTCACGGGCTTGTTGTTTTATTTTGATTCAGCCGTTTGAGATTCTGGGGGCCCGCATCTTGCTGGGTACACCCCGGTAACATTCGCGACTTG
>DRLW01000352.1 GCA_011375275.1 Bacteroidota bacterium | reverse complement strand
GTTGTCAGGTGGTTCGGCAGAAAAGATGCAATTGTGCTGAGTGAAGTGGATAACCTGGCGTTGGCAGAATGAAAATATTCTGCTCTTCCTCAATACGTGTGGGTTGATTTTCAGCATGCTCCCGTGCGGATGGCTCGGACGCGACATGAATGTCGCGGTACGAGTTGTGCCCAGGGTGTATCGCGACATTCATGTCGCGCGGTACAATACTTTGCACTATTACGCATGCTCCGGTGTGGACGGCAGAGACGCGACATAAATGTCGCGGTACGCGTGTGCATTAGACCCGGGCGAGGTCCCCCAACCCAAACGGTCTGAGGAAGAGCTGACTGCCATTCTTCTGCTCAAGGTTAAGCGAGTGGGATAACCTGTCAGCGGGCACTTTAAAAACGGCCAATTATGGGAGCTGCGTGGATGAATTTTTTGCACTGCGTGGAAGGATGTGGAGTGCTGAGTATGAGCATTTGCGGCAGAAATCGCGGTAACTGATAAATTAAAAAAGAGATACCGTGTAAAAAAATACTTGCGATTGTGGGGAAAATAGGTTATCCTGTGGACAAAAGTGGAATAATTTAACTGAAAAGTGACTAAAAGTGGCTCAAAGTGGGATTCCGCACTCATCGGAACGGCTGCGCCGGTTTTACGGCGAGTACGTTTTTCTCCTCGATGCCAAAGGCCGGGCCAGCATCCCGGCCAAGATGCGCGAGGTGGTGGAGCTTTCCGAGCTCACCAAGATGATGTTGCGCGTGATGACCTTTGAGAATTTTACATTCCTGCGCGCTTATCCCATCAATTACTATGACGAACGCATCCTGAGCAAACTGGAGAATATCGAGGGAGAGACACCGGCGGAAACATTCCGCATCTGGCGTTTGACCGCCAGTTGCCAGGAAGTCAAGATCGACAAGCAGGGCAGGATGAACATCCCGGGTGAGCTGCTGAAAAAGGTCGGGATTACCAGGAATATCTGTTTTGTCGGTATGGGCGATTATATCGACATCTGGGAACCGGAAGCGTACAAGGAGTTTTTTCAGGCGCAGATGATGGCATATGAAAAGGAACAGGCTGTTCAACAGCGGGCATCGTCCCCGGAGAGTACAACCTGAGTGGAGTGGCGAGAATTGACACAGAGGTGCCAGTTTCCTACCTGAAAATCCCACCGGGCTGTGCGAGCAGCCCACATGATGGAGCATATCTGATCGGGTATGTCCAAAAGTAGGTGTTAATTTGGCAAAACAACGGGAACAACGATCGCCGCAGGAGTACCATGTTCCGGTCATGGTGCAGGAAGTCATCGACTGGCTGGTGACAAATCCTGATGGGATCTACATCGACGCGACACTTGGAGGTGGTGGACATACAACCGCACTGTTGCAAAAACTTGGGGTCAACGCACGGGTTATCGGTATCGATCGCGATACCGAGGCCATCGATGCGGCCAGCAGGCGGCTCGCCGGAGAGCAGCGTTTTTCAGCCGTGCACGGCCGCTTCAGTGAGATCAGTTCTTTGGCGGATAGATTGGCAGTCGGGCCCTGTGATGGCATTTTTGCTGATCTGGGTGTTTCCTCGCATCAGATCGATACTGCGGGGCGCGGTTTCAGTTTTATGCAGGACGGGCCGCTGGACCTGCGCATGAATCCTGCAGAGGGCCGGCCGGCATCAGAGCTGGTGATGAGTCTGCCGGCGGATGAGCTGGCGTCGATTTTTTATCGATTTGGCGAAGAGCGCTATTCCCGGCGCATCGCCGGAAAAATCGTCGAAGAGCGGCGCAAGCGTGAGCTGCGGAGCACGGCAGCGCTGGTGCAGGTGATCGAGATGGTGACGCCTCACAAGCAGCGCATCAAAACTCTGGCGCGGATTTTCCAGGCCCTGCGTATCGCCGTGAACGACGAGCTCGGCGAGCTGGAGCGGTTTCTTGCAGAAGGGTTCCAACTGTTGAAACCGTTTGGGCGCATGGTTCTTTTGACATACCATTCCCTGGAAGATCGCATTGTCAAACATTTTTTTGTGGACAAAGCGCGTGCCTGTATCTGCCCGCCGGAGGCGCCGGTCTGTGTCTGTAACCATCATCCCGAAGCACGGATTTTGACGCGGCGGCCTGTGTGCGCAGGAGCTGAGGAAGTTGCACGCAACCCGAGGGCGCGCAGCGCAAAACTGCGCGCGGCAGAGAAAATCGCGGAAACGGAAATCAGATAATCATGCCGGCACAAAAGAAAAAAACACAGTCCCGTAAGGGGAAGACCATGGCGCGCGGACGCAGGAAACGCAGCGCTGAAGCCAAAGTCGGCTTCGGTTTGTTGTGGGTGCCTGTGATGCTGTTCTTTTTGCTGCTCTCCGGGCTGTCGGTTTTTTACATCTGGGAGCGGATCAAACTGCGCGAAATCAAGCGTGATATCGTCACCCTCGAACGCGCGCGCCGGCAGATTTATGAGGAAAACCAGCAACTGAAAGCGCAAACCGAACAGCTTGCCAGTTACCGCAGAATTTACAAAATCGCCACCGAGCATTTCGGCTACATCGAACTGAAACCAAAAGTCATCATTTCGCCTGAGTGAGCAGCAAGCTGGAGCACACGCCGTTGCCATGATCGGTGCTTACAGGGCTGGCCCAAATCCCGACATCTGTCACTCCGGCCAGGCGCAGCGCAGTGCCGGAATCTCATTTTTTCGGGCACGTCTCTGAGTCTGGCAGATTCCGGTCTTCCCCTGCGGGAAATCGGAATGACAGTTCTGGGGTCGGCACGTGTTGTTGTCAGGCGGTCTTGTTGAAATGATGCAACCGTGCTGAGTTAAGTGGATACCCGGAGGATAACCCGGTTAAACAGTGTTCAAGCCTAATTTTTGAATAGATGAATCTATCAGTTTATGGCACGCAAAAAAGCCCGGAAAAAGGCGCGTAATTCAAATCGTGGAGATCTGCGCATGCTGCTGGCTGCATCCATGTTGATGCTGTTCGCAGCGGTGATCGTTCTGCGACTTCTCTACATTCAACTTTGGGAGAGAAGCAGGTACAAACAGATGGCTGACAGACAATACATTATCAAACTGCCCCTCGACGCACAGCGCGGCCTGATCTATGATCGCAATATGAACCTGCTGGCGTTGAATGAAGCCTGTATTTCCATCGGGCTGGACAAGAGCCAGATGGAAGGGACGGCGACACGGTATGCCCGTGAGCTCGCGCGCGTTCTGCCTGTGTCCGAAGCGCGTCTGCGCCGCCGCATCACCTCGGTGCGCAGCCATTTTCTCTGGTTGGTACGCCGCATCGATTCGGATTATGGTATCAAAATCGCCTCGTTGCAGCTGCCGGGTATCCGGGTGGAAAAAGACACGCGCCGCAGATATCCGCACCAGGATATCGGCAGCCACATTCTCGGGTTCACCAATGCGGATAACGTCGGCATCGAAGGGGTGGAGCTGAGCTACAACTCTACTCTTGCCGGCCGTCCCGGCTGGAAGATCATCCAGCGCGATGGCCGCGGACGCGCCAAGCCGGAATTCGTCATCGACGAGCAGGAGCCACGGCAGGGTACGGATGTCGTGCTTACGATAGACTATATTTTGCAGACCATCGCCACTGAGGAGCTGCGTACAGCAGCACGGCAGTATAATGCGCGCAGCGGCAGCATCATCATCGCAGACCCGCGTACCGGCGATATCCTGGCGATGGCCAATACGCCGGGCTATGATCCGAACGCGATTTCCGACTCACCGGTTACTGCGCGAAAAAACCGCGCCATCACCGATGTGTTCGAGCCGGGATCGACTTTTAAAATAGCAACCTTTGCCGCGCTGATGGAAGAAAAACACGTACGCGAAGATACCCTGCTCAACTGCGAAAACGGCCGCTACGTTGACAATGGCCGCACGATTCGCGATACCTCGCCGCATAAGATTCTCTCGGCAGCCGACGTCATGCGTTACTCGTCCAATATCGGCACCGTCAAGCTGGCGAAGATGCTCAGCAAGGAAGAGATGTATGATATGGTACGCAAGTTCGGTTTCGGCAGCCGGACACGCATTGGACTCGAAGGCGAAACCCCGGGCATCGTGCACCAGCCGCGCGCATGGTCGTCGTACACGCGATCTTCCCTGGCTATCGGGCAGGAAATTTCCGTCAGTCTGCTGCAGCTCACCATGGCCTATGCAGCGATCGCGAATGGTGGCAAGCTGCTCAAACCCAATATCGTACGCGGCACCGTGAACCAAAACGGTCAGTTGGAAGAATGGCCGAACGCAAAGGTCGTTCGCCGGGTGATCAGCGAAAGCACGGCCGCTCGCCTGACCAGCCTGCTGCGACGCGTCGTCGATAGCGGCACAGGCAAGGCCGCGCGCATCCCGGGCATCTCCATTGCCGGCAAAACCGGCACAGCGCAGAAACCGCGGGAAGACGGCAAGGGCTATTCAGACAGCGAATTTGTCGCTTCGTTTGTCGGTTTTTTCCCGGCTGAAAATCCGCGCTATCTGATCAGCATCATGCTCGATACCGACCGCCAGCACCAGTGGGGCGGAGCCAGCGCAGCGCCAACTTTTAAGCGCATTGCCCAGCGCATTTTGATCGCGGACCGCAAGCAGGAAAACTACACCGGGCTGACGCGCAAGCAGGCTGATGAAGCCGGAAAAAACGAGCAGTCGGTCGCAGTTGTCGATCGCATCGTGCTGCCGGACATGTCCAGCCGCCGTTTTGAAACAGCCCGCGCCGCGTTGCTGGATATGGGCCTGAAAGTCTCTGCTGATGGCGAGGGCGAGTTCATCCTCACCCAGAGCCCGGAGCCGGGAACGATCCTCACGCGGGGCGATGAAGTGCACTTGCAGCTTTTTTCCGTCGTCGAAAGCGATGGCTATATCGAAATGCCTTCAGTGGTCGGCCTGTCGCTGCGCGAAGCACTGAACCGGCTGGCGATCGAAAATATCGAGCCAGTGGTTTACGGCAGCGGCCGGGTGAAGAGCCAGAAACCGCGTGCCGGCACCCGCGTGCGCGCCGGCATCCGCAGTATCATCGAGTGCGATCCGCCGGCGTTCAAAGTCTCATCTGTGCTGAGGGCCGGGATGAAATGAAAACCATGGGCTGGACAATTTCGCAGGCTCTCGAAGCCTGGGATGGAGCCGTGGAGGCGGTATCCTGCGACAAGGTGTTGCAGAACGAGATTGCAGCCGTGGTCATCGATTCGCGCAAGGTGGTGCCGGGCGCTGTTTTTTGCGCCATCCGCGGAGAGCGCTTTGATGCCCATGATTTTATCGAAGAGGTTTTCAAGGCCGGGGCTCTTGCCTGCATCG
>DRLW01000351.1 GCA_011375275.1 Bacteroidota bacterium | reverse complement strand
TTCTAAACCTTGCGAAGGCTTTGAGCCTTCGCAAGGTTCTGTCAATCGTGCCCCCAAGTCGCAAATTCATCCAGTATACACCGGCAAGATGCAGGCTTTCGGGGCAGGCGCGGCATCGGGTTTCGCTGGTGCACTGCCGCAGGAGCGGCAAGTGTGGCGTGCCAACGCTGGAGCGGGGTCTCGAGAGATAATAAACCCTTACAGGCCATGGAGAATGCCTGCATGAAAATACAGTCAATTCAACTTCCCCTGCTCTTTCTGCTCCTCCTGTTCAGTGGACATTCACAAAGACCAGAACAGCGCCACCACTCCGGTGCCCGCAACGGCCTGGACTTGCTGGCCACGGCCCGGAGTTATCCGCACCCGGTTTTGCCGGACACAGGTTATGCTCCGGCCTTTTCCGAGTTCAGCACCGGGCGTTTTCTCGCCAAGAGTTCGAATATTCCTCCATGGCGCGCGATCGGGCCGAACCTGATCGGTGGCCGGACTCTGGCACTGGCCATCGATCCGGATGATCCGGACATCATCTGGGCAGGTTCTGCCAGCGGCGGGCTCTGGCGCAGCACGTCGGCAGGGATCGGCTCACAGGCATGGCAGCGCATCGAAACCGGTTTCCCCACTACCAGTGTCGCGGCAATCGCCCTGTCTCCCTCTGACCCAAACGTCATCTTTATCGGCACCGGCGAGGTATATGGTTCACCGGAAAGCTTTCCCGGCGTGGGCCGGCGCACCACCCGGGGCAGCTACGGAATCGGCATTCTCAAAAGTACAGACGGCGGCCAGACATGGCAAAAAAGTCTCGACTGGAGCTATAACCAGCGCCGCGGCGTGCAGGATATCAGCTTCAATCCCCTGAATGCCAATACCATCTGGGCAGCAACCACCGAGGGCACGTTCCGCTCACAGGATGGCGGTGCGAGCTGGCAAAAAATGCACGACGTGGTAATGGCCACCAGTGTCGTGGTTTCTGCTCTGGACACGAGCATTATCAACATCGCCTGTGGCGGCATGAGCAGCCCGGGCCATGGCTTGTACCGCAGCACCGATGGCGGCATAAGTTGGCAGAAAAGCGATCTCGATGCTGATGGCCCGCAAACCTTTCGTGGCAAGGCGATCCTTACCCAGTCGGCGTCGCAACCGAATATTCTCTACGCCAGCATCGGTAACTCAGACGGCGATTTTTCCCGGGAATTTGGCACCTGGCTGCTGCGTTCCGATGACAGCGGCGCGAGCTGGCGTACGGTGAATACCCTCGATTATGCCCGCTACCAGGGCTGGTATTCCCATTACGCCGGCGTCAGCCCTCACAACGCCGAGCTTGTCGTCTGCGGTGGTGTGCCGCTCTTCCTCAGTCGCGATGGCGGGGAAACTTTGGAGGAAATACGGGGGACAGCAGAAAATTTTACCAACCCGAACTGGCTGCACGTCGATCACCACGCGGTGGCCTTTCATCCTCAGGACAGCCTGACCTTCTATCTCGCTACAGATGGCGGCGTTTACCGCACGACAGACGGCGGCCGGACATTCGAACACTGCAACGATGGCTATCAGACCACGCAGTTTTATGCCGGATTTTCCAGTTCAGTACTCGATTCTTCCCTGGCCATGGGCGGCATGCAGGATAATGCCTCCGCTATCTATCAGGATGATCTGATCTGGCGGCGCGTCATCGGCGGTGATGGTGCGTGGTCCGCGATAAACCAGGCAGATAACGACATGCTGTTCGGCTCATTACAGTATCTGCGCGTGTACAAAAGCGTCGATCGTGGCCGGCGCTGGAAGCGGCTCAATCTGCCGCGTGGCTGGGAGAGCAATTTCATCGCCCCGTTTCTGCTCAGCCCGGCGGATAACACCACGATGTATGCCGGCGCTTCAGTAGTTTTCCGATCCGATGACGCAGGTGAAACATGGACGGTGACCAACAACAGCACCATGCTCGACGATGGCAACCCGGTCATTACCATGGCCGCTTCGGCCTATGACGCCAGGGTGGTCTATGCCGCCACCAGCCCGCTGTACCAGCGCAGCAGCGTCTTCATTACCCGCGATGCCGGCGAAAGCTGGCAAAAAATCTCAACAGGCCTGCCGGATCGCTTTCCGACAGACATTTTCATCGACCCCGGTGACCACAACGTCGCATACATCAGTTTTGCAGGATTCGGCAGCCCGCATCTGTTTCGCACTTTGAACGGAGGCATAACCTGGCTCGCAATCGACGAGGGCATACCTGACGTGCCGGCCTGGTCAGTCGCTGTCGATCCTTTTAATTCGCGCATCCTCTATCTTGGAAATGATCTCGGCATTTTTAGCTCAACTGACGGTGGTACAACCTGGCAACCGTGGAGCGAGGGCCTGCCGGATGCTGTTTTTGCCATGGACCTGAGCCTCTCGCCTGCGAACAAAAGCCTGCGCGTCGCCACCCATGGTAACGGAGTTTTTGAAAGGCCACTGCTCTCTACCGATCCGGAGCTGCAGGCGCCTGATCTGCCCGAGAGCATCACTTTGCTGCCGGCTTTCCCCAATCCGGCCCTCATGCCGGGAACCAGTCGCCTGCGTTTTTATCTGCCCAAGGCAGGGAAAAGCTCTCTGCATATCTACGATATCACCGGGCGCCTTGTGGCTGAACTGCTGAACCAGGAACTGCCTGCCGGCTGGCACGAGACCGGATGGAACGGGAAAAACTCTGCCGGTTTAAACGCCGGCAACGGTTTGTATCTCTATATCCTGCAGCATGGGAGTACTGTCCTCAGCGGCAAGCTGATGCTGTTGCGATAAATTCTTCTGCCGCTGGAGCGGCAACAAGGGCCACACCGCCGGAGTGAAGTGAAACGCCGGAACGCCCTCGAAATGAACGCTCCCATTGGTTATTTGACGTTCAGCCAGACTGATCGATAAAAAAGGCTCTTCATCAGATTGTGTGAGTTGAGACCCCAGGGTCTCATCGCTATAGATGCATTCATCTGGCCAGGCGGCATCTCGTTGCGCTTGTGTACTGCCGCTGGAGCGGCAAATGCGGCGTGATAGGGCTCTACCCGTACCGCGACATTTATGTCGCGCCACAGCCAGCTCCACTAAAGCGGCCTGTATAGCGAAACGTATCATACTTCGCGACAT
>DRLW01000350.1 GCA_011375275.1 Bacteroidota bacterium | reverse complement strand
GCCGGATAACTGCTGAGCAGTGCCGGGCCGGTGATGTCAGCCGAGATCGTACGGAAATTCAGCGAAAAATCGTCCCCGGGAATGCCATCGCCGTTGCCATCGAGGGCAACCCCGTTGATGTCGGTGACCGTAGCTGCGATGGTCAGGGTGTACTCGGTGGCAAATTCAAAACCATCTGCCGGTAAGACAGTCAGGGTTTTGTTATCCGCTGACCACTCCAAAGTTATGGAAGGAACCGGGGGGGAGAACTGTACGGCATCGCTGAACGTTGCCGTGTCCATGGTTTTGAGAAAGGTCAGTACGACTGCATCGTTGACGGTGGTGGAGTCACCACTGCCCGGCTGCGTACTGACAACGCTCGGGGCAAAGGAAGGCAGAGGATCGCCCTGGGCACTGCCCGATACGGCGGACTCATTCCAGTAGCGATCAAGAGTCGTGGCAAAATAGGTGTATCTGCCGTTATAATCCTGCGAACCATCAAAGGTGTCATCAAAGGAAAATGTTTCCCGGCCAAAAGCGATGTGTACGATTTCGTCGGTTTGTGTATCGGGGACATCATCTTCCGAACGGTAAATTGCAAAACGGTGATCCTGAGCCAGGCCTGCGGGCGGCTCGATGGTAATGCGGTAGTTCAGGGAGTCGATTTTTTCAAGGCTAAGCGAAGGAGCAGCAGGGGTTTGGCCGCGGTCTCCGATCGGGCGGACGCGGGCTTTGGCCGGGAAAAGGGTGCGTCCGGCTTCATCCCAGTAGCGTTGGTCCCGCCATGCGCCATAGCTGAAAAACTGGAAGCCATCGACCCACGGGACATCCCGGGAACGTGCGACGATGTCAGGATGCCGGTTCCAGATTTTCACGCGGGCCATTTCAGAAGAGTAGGGGCCGACGGTAAACAGCCGTCCGGCAGCGAGGCCGGGCTGGATCCAGCTCTCCCAGCAGCTCGGGCATCCGGCTTTGAGCATGCTGTAAAACTCATCCCCGGTAAACCAGTGGTAGTGCATACCCATGATCTGATCGATATACCCCTCGTTGAACCAGAGCGCAGCATCCTGAAAAACCACGTTATAGCCATTCCAGCCTCCCCAGTTGTAGCGCCCGATGGCGGCAGGTGATAACCTGACCCAGGGTTTGATGGCTTTGACGGAATCCTGCACTGTGCGTACGAAATCGGTCACAGAGCTGCGCCACCAGTCTTCCCAAGAGTTATAGCCCTGGGGCACTCCAGCGCTGTAAGGATGGTCTTTGTCGAACAGATAGCGCTCCCGGATATCTGCTGACATCAGTTCCTCGATCTGGGCGTCGCTGAGGATGAAGCCGGGGTCGTCCTCGCCGCCAGCCGCGGCCTTGCCTGCTGAGTTGATGTTTGAGCGCGACCATTCGTTCCAGCGGATGTAGTCGAGGTGCAGGCCATCGATATCGTAGTTGCGTACGATCTCCATGGCGACATCGACGAGATATGCGCGCACTTCGGGCAAGCCGGGAGAAAGAGCGCGGAATTTCGGCATTGGGTTGCCATAGCCGTCCCGGGCGACCCAGTCCGGGTTGTTTCCTGCTGCAGAACCTGCAGCCGTACTGCTGGATTCGAAGACGTTCATCCAGGCGTGCAGCTCCAGGCCCCGTGCATGAGCCTGCTCGATCGCATAGGCGAGCTGATCGTAGCCGGGACTTTTATATCCTGCGTGTCGCCCCCAGATTTCAAAGGATGAGTTATAGTAGGCCGTCCCTCCCTGGCGTACCTGCCAGAGCACGGCATTCATATTGGCTTTGACGTGGTTGTCCATGATCTCGCGAACGCGGGCCTTGCTTTCTTCGATGCTGTCATCCTCGTTGATATGTTCCCAGGTGATGACCCAGGTGGCGCGAAACTCCTCATTGGTCTGCGCGATGAGATTCTGCACGATGAGGAAGAAAAGCAGAACTCCGGTTAATCGTCTCATAATATGCTCCGTGGGAGTAAAAACGGTCGCCGTTGGTAAACACGCCACCAGTGCAGGGCAACAGTGGCTCCGGCGTTTGTCTGTCCTGGTACAGAAAATCTGCTGCAGCAGGTGTGCCGGTTTCCGGGGAGAAAAATGCGTGACTGAAAAGGGTAACCGGCGGCCTGGCTGCACTGAGTAAAAATGGCAAAAAAAAGGTCGCCGGGATCCACTCCGGCGACCTGTTCGGAACTATGAAAAAATTACTTCATGAAAACCATTTGTTTGGTTTTCAACTGGCCATCAACCTTGAGCTGATAGAAATAGACGCCTGAAGTCAGGCCCGTGGCATCGAAAAGGATGCGGTGCTCGCCGGCGGTCATTTTGCCGTTAACCAGCGTGGCCACTTCCCGGCCCATGAGGTCGAGAATCGTCAGCTCGACATTGCCATCTTTTTCGAGGGAGAAAGGAATGGTCGTCGATGGGTTGAACGGGTTGGGATAGTTCTGCTGCAGGTTAAAGGTAAAAGGCTGCAGTTTGCTATCGTTTACACCGGTGGTTTTCTGCTTCCAGACACCGACGATGTTATAATCGAAGTCTGCCAGATACATCCACTGGCCGTCGGCGCTCCAGGCTGCACCACGCGGGCTGTAAATTCCGCCCTGGCTGGAGTCTGCCGGGAAGGGTTCACCGAAAGAGAATTTCAGCTCTTTGGTATCTACATCAAAAGCATACCATTTGCTGCCACCAGGGCCGGACCAGTCAGAGCGCAGCTTACCGACGTAGAGCAGGCCATCCGGGCCCCAGTCGAGGCAGCTTGCCCACATGTTGACATTTTCATAGGTGGAGTCGTCTGCAGCGTTATACACGTTGGTCAGGTTGGCGAAAGTATCCACAGCGGTGTACTGGATCACACCGGGCAGCTCGCTTTGATAGTGAACGACGCCAAAGCCGTTCCAGACAGAACCGGCGTACAGATCTTGCCCATTGCCGCTGACAGCAAATGTTCTGTTGATGTGGCCCAGGGTATCGATCGCGTTGCCCACCAGGTTGAGATCATTATCCAGGATATAAACCGGACGTGATCCGCCCAGGACGTAACCAACATAAACGTTGCCATTGCTATCCTGGACAGCTTCGGTCATGGAGCTGATGTCCTCAGGGATGAAGCGAGCGATGACTTTGCCGTTTGTATAGTCGATTTTGTAAACGGTAGCATAACACGTCGCCAGGATGTTGCCGTCCGTGCCGACACTGATACCGCGGCCGCTTCCGTTGTATTCGCTCGCTGTCGAAAGGGTGTCCAGGCTGCCGTCAGGCAGCTCGAGAACCTTCAGCGGTGAAAAAGAGACATGTTCTCCGGTGTTGGGATCGAGAACATAAATCGGGCGATAGAAGCCCAGGGTGTCGCCCGTGGCCTCATCGACGATGGCTTCTTCGTGCAGTGCACCAAAAAGAGAGAGCCAGATGTTGCCATCCGGT
>DRLW01000349.1 GCA_011375275.1 Bacteroidota bacterium | reverse complement strand
GGAAACCGGAATGACGGTTCTGGGGTAGGCACGTGCTGTTGTCACACGGTCTGGCTGAAAAAATACAACCGTGCTGAGTGAAGTGGATAACCAGGTAACTCATCCAGTCTGAGCAAAAGGTGCAGCCCTGATGAGTAAGCGAATAACCAGATAAAAAGTCACGCCATGCTTCTGAAGAGTTTTTCGATTTTCCCGATTATGCTGGCCTCGTTTCTTCTGCCCGAATTTTTGGCTGCCCAGACCACTGCCCTGGTCATCCGGCAGAGGAATGTGGAAATACGGTATGACATGTCCGATACTCTGGCGCTGCCTGCGGCACCGGCATCTGATATCGCTGCCCTGCGCGCCTTGCTTCCCGAGATGCCTCTTACCGAGCTCATCGCGCTTGCTGAAAAGCGCGGTCTGGAAGTAAGTATCAACAACAGTAAAGCGATTTTTGCCGATGAGCAGTTTCGCCTCGATATGCAGGCACCTTTTGGTCGGACGAGCCTGATTTTTACACGCAGCGACAGTGTTTTGTATAACGTACTCTGGCCACAGAAACGCTATATAGCGCAGTCTATGCGATACCGGCGTAAACTGCGGCAGAGTGTCAGCGGCGGGCTGGATAGTCTGCGCACTCTGGTCGAGAGACTGCAGGGAGATGACATGGAGACAGCAGAACAACCTGGCCTGCTATCTCATAAGCCTGAGAGCACTGTCAGTCACGTCCGGATGCAGGACGAGCGGCACGTCAATGGCTTTTCCTGCAGCCGTTTTGAGAAAAACAGCCCTGGCCTGCAGCACACCGTTTGGGCGACACGCGACGTCCCTGGGCTGACGCAGGACCTGCATCTGGCGGCGGATCGTTTCAGCGATGTGTTCGGTGCGAGGGCAGGGAAAACAGCGAGTGCAAGGTTTCGCCATGATTGGCCGGATTGGCTGCCGGTGCGTACGGTTGCTCTGCAAACCCGCCGATCCGGTCAGGCAATTCTGATTGTCGAAGATGTCCTGAGTATCCGCAAAACTCAGGTAGCAGATTCGATGTTTGCAGTTCCAGCAGACTTCAGGGAAGCGAGTTTTTTCGACCTGCTCAACACCAATATGGGGAAATGAGCTGTCCCAGATACCGTCCGGGTATCCAGTTAACTCAGCAAACCGGGCCCGGCTCAGATACCTGCATGTGTCATTCCGGCCAGGCGAAGCACCGTGCCGGAATCTCATTTTTTCGGGCACGTGCCTGAGTCTGGGAGATTCTGGTCTCCCCCTGCGGGGAAACCGGATTGACGGTTCGGGGGTAGGCATGTGCTGTTGTCACGCGTCTGGTCGGAAAAATGCAACCGTGCTGAGTTAAGTGGATAACCAGTCAGATATCGGGGCATGGCGTGGCTTTTTTGCAAAGGTTCGTTGTGTTGAATTTTCTACAAAAAATGCTTGTTCATGCCTTTTTTTGCTTGTCTGTTCAAAAAGAATTTGCTATCATCCCCTCCGATAAATCGCATGTGTTTTCATAAGAAAATGGGATGAAAGATGAAAGCAAATTGGTTGACGTTGCTGATGGTTGCGGTCGTGTTTTATGGCTGCAATCAGAATAACGAAGTTGCCGAAATTGCAGGCAAGGAATACGGTAAACCCCTTGAGCTGAAGGAAACGGTAAAGGTCTCCGCGCTGTTGGCGACTCCGGATGCTTATCTCGGCAAAAAAGTTCAGGTCGAGGGCAAAATTCTCGATGTATGTAAAATGCGTGGCTGCTGGATTGAGATCGCCGGTGATGAGCCGTACCAGAAAATTAAGGTCAAAGTCGATGATGGCGTCATCGTTTTTCCGATGGATGCCAAAGGCAAGACGGCTCGTGCTGAAGGTGAGTTGTACAAGGTTGAGCTGACAGTGGAAGAAGCACGCAAGCATATGCAGCACCGGGCGGAAGAATACGGCGAGAAATTCGACCCGGCCACGGTGACTGAACCGATGGTTTTTTATCAGATCAAGGGCAGTGGCGCTGTGGTTATGAATTGATTTTTTGCTTGCCCGAATAATAAATGGCAAAAAGAGTCCTCATCCCGGCTCTGCTGAAAGGGTCTGTGGATTGGGATGACTATTGGGGCGTAAGCCGGCATCCGATCTGAGGATGCTCCGGTAACGATGGATCGTCAGAGATGATTGGCCAGCTCACATGTATTGTGTCTGGCCATTTTATTGTAGAACTCTGTACTGTTTTATTTGTCTGAGATCATACTAAAGCAGGATATGTCTGGCAGGCAGACCATACGATTCGTGCTGTAATGAGAATTATGGAGAAAAAATGAAGTGGCGCAAATGGAATAATATACTGCATCGGGATCTCGGGTATCTGGCTTTTGGGCTGACTGTGGTTTATGCCATCTCTGGATTGGCTGTCAACCACATGCACGACTGGAACCCGAATTATAAGGTCGTTCGTACTCCTGTTATGCTCGGCCCTGTTGCTGATGATGCAGCGCAGGTTACTCTTGGCCAGGCTTCTGAGCTGGCAAAAAAAATAGATCCCGAAGCAACGGTTAAGAGTATTTATCCATTAAATCCGGAAACCCTGCAGCTTTTTCTTTCCGATGGCCGTTCTGTGACGATTGAAGTTCGCGAAGGCAGGGGGGAAGTTGAAAAAGTTTCCCGGCGAGTGGGACTGCAGGAAATGAACTTTCTGCATCTGAATACACCTCGCAAGCTGTGGACGTACATGGCGGATTTGTACGCGGTCGTCCTGCTCCTGTTAGCTTTTACAGGGATTTTCGTGATCAAGGGAAAAAAGGGAATCAAGGGGCGTGGCGCATGGTTGGTCAGTATCGGTGTGATGATCCCGATCCTTTTTCTCTGGGCTTATTTTTGACCGAAGAATTCATTGCATGAAAAATTTACCCCCGCGACTGTTGGCGCAACAGCTCTTTGTCGCGGGCTAAAAGGGCAATGCCACTCCCTGACATGCTGTAAGGCGGGCAGCGTCTCTGTCCTCGATGAGCGTTATTGCCGCTATTTGAATGGAAAGCTTTAATGGAGAGTAACCAAATGCCTCCCTTTTTGATATCTTTGCTTCTTCTCGGCGCAGCCGTCACGGATGAGCAGCCGAAACGGGAATTCCTGTTTGAATACGAAACTCTTCTTCTGCCAACGCCTGCTGCGCACATGCGTGTCTGGCTGCCACTGCCCCAGTCTGATGAAGTACAGCAGATTGCAGACATGCAGATACAGAGTGATCTGCCTTATTCGTTGCACCGTGATCCGGAGTTTGGCAACCTTTATCTTCGGGCAGAGAAAGCAGGCGGGGTGGATGATACCATTCGGATTATCGTACGCTTTAAAGTTACGCGTAGCGTGCGAAAACCGGACTCGGTACAGGACACTACGGGTATGGCTGCTGCTCTTCAGCCTGATCGCCTCGTTCCGGTGGCGGGTATTTTCAAAGATATCATCAGGCGCGAAAAGCTGCGTGCAGATTCGATGCGCGCGGTTTACGACTTCATTCTGCAGGAAATGGTTTACGGCAAACCGCGGGCTAAAGACAGTACGGATGCCTATTTCAACCGATTGCCGGAAAAGATTAAAGATAGCATTACACGGGATATGGTCGTTGACCTCTACCTCAAAGCCCGGGAAACGCGCAGCGAATTTATCTTTGGAAACGGCAATGCAGAGTATGCCTGTAAAATCGGTGTCGGTAATTGTACAGATTTTCATTCCTATTTTCTCTCCCTTTCGCGTACTCTTGGTGTCCCGGGGCGTTTTCATATCGGTTTTCTCCTGCCGGAAACAGAGCCCGCGTCCGGCAGCCTTGACGGCTATCACTGCTGGGCTGATTTTTATCAACCGGGCGTCGGCTGGGTGCCGGTCGATATTTCCGAGGCAGATAAATTCCCGCATAAAGCAGATTACTATTTTGGTACATTGGACAACGACCGCGTGCGCTTTACCTCAGGCCGTGACATCCTGCTCGATGGTTATTCCGGTGGCCCGGTGAATTTTTTTATCTATCCTGTCATGGAGCATGAAGGCCGGCCTGTGCAAGCCTTCATGACCCGGTTTCGCTTTATGCCTGTGGAGCCACCGGTTGTCGAAAAATAGCATGTTGTGCTGAGGGCCTTTTTAAAACGTACATGACAACTTCAGGCTATCCAAATCACTCAGAAAGCCGGGCCTGATCGGGATATCGACATCCGCCAATTCGGCAAAGCGAAGCGATATGCCGGAATCTCCCCGGAGTGGCTGCCATTTTTTCTCAGTGCTCAGGCAGGCAAATTAAAGAGGCCTGCCGGGCTGAGTGATGTGGAGAATCAGAACCATCCTGTGGTAAAATCCTGAATAAACTCCTTGTCTCATAGCACGGAAATTGATACAATACGGTTCTCTGGCCTGTCTGGCTGAAAGGCAGCTGACCCCTGGTTCTGTTGGGTGTTGGGTATTTCAACAGACATTATACAGTCTCATGCAAACCCAAGGATATCACACATGGAAAAGCACACCAAGTTTTCGCTTTGGTACTATCTTTTCGTGTTTTTTGCTATCATGACCTTGCAGATGCTGTTGTTTTCTGGTTCGGCCGTGAAGGAGATCCCTTACAGTGAGTTTCGGGAGCGGCTGGCCCGTGGGACGATAGAAAGTGTCGTGATTACGCAGGAAAAAATTTACGGCAGAATGAAGAATGCTGACAGCCTGAGCACGGAAAATGCTGGTGGTGACTCCTCCGGCAATATCGAACCGCCGCAGGCACGAACGCCGTGGCGCTTACGCCTTGCAGAAATCGAAAAGCAGCACAAGGAAGAGCTCAGGCGCCAGTTTGTCGTCGTGCCGCTGCCTGATGATGCGCTTATAAGCGATTTGCAGGCTCAGGGCGTCGTGTATCGCGGCCGAATCGAGTCGAACTGGCTGCGCAATTTTTTTCTCAACTGGATCATCCCTCTCGGACTGTTTTTTATCCTCTGGGGTTTTATTTTTCAGCGTATGCGCGGCAGTGGTGCCGGAGTGCTCAATGTCGGCAAGAGCAAGGCGAAGATCTATGCGGTTGATAAAGACAACAGAATTACCTTTAAAGATGTTGCAGGCATCGATGAGGCCGTGCAGGAAGTCCGCGAAGTGGTGGATTTCCTCAAGCAGCCGGAAAAGTACAGCCGTCTCGGTGCGAAGCTGCCCAAAGGCCTTTTGC
>DRLW01000348.1 GCA_011375275.1 Bacteroidota bacterium | reverse complement strand
TGCCGGCTCTGCAATTGAGCAAGAGCGAGTTGAAAAAATGGCAGCAGCAGATCGACGAAAGCATGACGCCGGCCTCGCGAGAGCTGCCCGGCGTCACGGTCATGCTGCGCACGAGCACGGATGCTGATATCATCTCGGTCAACAACGTCGCCGGTCTGCTGCCCGGCAGTGATCCGGTGCTCCGCGATGAAGTGGTCGTTGCCGGTGCGCATTACGATCACGTAGGACATCAGACAGGTGTACCTGCGGATCAGGATTCGATTTTCAACGGCGCAGATGATAATGCATCGGGAACGAGCCTGTTGCTCGCCCTTGCAGAAGCCGCCGGCAGCCTGAAGCAGGCGCCCAAGCGCAGCATACTGTTCATCGCTTTTGCAGCCGAGGAAAAAGGCCTGCTGGGCTCACGCGCCTATGTCGATGCACCGCTGTTCCCGCTGGAGAAAACCGTCGCGATGTTGAATTTTGATATGGTCGGCCGCAATTCCCCGGACACGGTTTCCGTCTGCGGCACGACGCGCAGTCCGGACCTGATTCGCATCAACGAAGAAGAAAACCGGGCTGAGGGGCTGCATCTCAAATATGATATCGAGAATTTGTTCATGCGCAGCGATCAGGCCAGTTTTGCCCGGCATAAAATTCCTTTTCTCTTTTACAGCAGTAATCTGCACCCGGACTATCACAAGGTCAGTGATCACGCCGACAAAATCAACGCGGAGAAAATCGCCCGCATCGGCCGGCTCGGCTTTCGCGTGCTGATGCGTATCGCAGACAGCTCGGAGTATTACCGTTTCACCGAACCGGGTGAAAAGAAAAAATAGCCCGAAAACCATGTGCGCGAAGCGCTGTTCAGAATTGATCGGGATTAAGAGTATCCGGCCCTGCGGAGGACACAAGGCCGCGGGGGGCTGACACGCCGGTTGACCGGCACAAACTTTCAGGAGATTGAGTATGTTGCAAAAAATGAATCGCGGGCTCGCCGCCGGACTGATTATGCTTTCTGTTTTGCTGTTGGCAGGTTTTGCCGGGAAAACATACACCCTGCGCTATGCCCCGAAAGAAGGAGCGAAGATCACCTATAAAGGAACCACGACGGTAGAGCAGACCATGGAGATGATGGGGCAGGAAAATACCACCGATATCGCTGCCGAAGTCACCATGACAGTGCTTGTCGAGTCGATCGATGAAAAGGGAAATGTCGCTTATGTGGTTTCCACAGACTCGCTGCGTTCCACGATACGATCGATGATGATGGATACCACTCTGGTCAATCCGGAATGGATTATCGGCAAGAGAAAGCGGTACACGGTATCGGCCCGGGGAAAATCCATCTCATCGGAGAGCATCGACAGCGTTGCTACAGGCGGACAACTGGCCGGAATGATGGGAGGCGTTGACCGGAGCTGGAACTTACCGCTCCTGCCGGAGAAGCCTGTTGCCGTGGGTGACACGTGGAGTGATACTGTGACAGATACGATGGCACGCAAGGGAGGGGAGATCATCAACACACGTTCGATGAAAGCTGTGCTGTCGGCTGTGGTCGATACCCTGGGATATACCTGCGCCCGAATCAGTTACACCGGAGATCTGGAGCTGAACGGGTCGTTTGAGCAGCAGGGGATGAAGATCGGTTTTGAGGGCGAAGGGCCGATGGATGGCACGTACTATGTGGACCTCAAGAGCGGGCTTCTGGTCGCCCATATCAATGAGCTCGAACTCGATGCCACGATCGGCATGACCGGGCAGATGAGCATGACCATCCCCCAGAGCTCGATTACGAAATCTACCCTTGTGATCAAGAAATGACAGCAACGGACTCCGGCGCATCGTTGTGATGTGCCGGAGTGTTGCTGCTGTTTTGCCCCGAATTTCCCCTTTTCATGCCCATCCCCGAAATGTCCTGCACCAAACGGATGACCTCATGGTACATCTGCTGCTCTGTTTGTTCTCCGCGTAAGCCCACAGCACGCATAGTTGGGTATAATTTCTCGAAATGGTCGGGCCAGTAATCGTCCCAGCCGTGCAGGGTGCCGGTGAAATAGACGATAGTCGGCTTGCCGAGGGCTGCTGCCACATGCGCCAGGCCGGTGTTGGCCGTCACGACAATATCCATCTGGCTGACGATGCCGCACATGTCGAAAAAGCTCTCCTCCAGCGGCCAGAGGTTGACCGGCCCGCCCGGAAAAAGCTCGCCGCGGGTGTTGTTTTTATAGATACTGGCATAAAACTCCGCCTCAGAAAATTCTGTACGCAGGCGCTCGTAGAGGGAGTCCGGTGCCGAGCGTTCCGGATCAAAAGATGTCAGATTGATGAAAATTTTCTGCCCGGTGCTGCTGAAAAACCGCTGCCATTTTTCCTCGATCTCCTGCGGAATATACAGGCGTGCGAGCAGGTCTGTCTGCTCCCAGCTCTCCAGGCCGCACAGGTCGCGCATGCGTTGCATGCTCAGGCCAAAATCTGTCGTGTATGTGTACCGGGCCATCTGAGCCAGCGACGGGCATTCGGGCAGCACCTCAGTGACGAAATCCTGACCGTAAAAAAGCGGCATGAACCGGCTGGCACAGGAGATGCCGATGCCTTCGCAGATGCCCAGCTCAGCCAGTCGTTTGGCCTGCGCCCGCAGGATAGGCAGCATGAGAATCATGTCGCCCATTCCGCGCAGAAAATCAGTTGTCTGCAACAGCACGCGGCCCGGGGGCAGGCCGTCGAAATGATCCACATACAGAGGCAGGGGCCAGCCGTCTTCCGGCCGCAGTTCCTGCAGACGAAAAATATGCAGTTGCGGGATTTTTTCCTGCTGCTGCGCGAACTGGCCAGCCAACCGCCTGCTGAAAACCGGCATGCTCTCCGGATCCAGTTGTTGCCTGACGGTGATGGTCTGCGTCATGTACGGACAAAATTTATCCAGCGTCAGCTCGGCGGATTCGGGGATATTCTGCGCCAGCTTCGATACCAGCCAGGGGAGGTTCAATGTCAGGCCATACATAGAGTTTTCCGGGTTAGTGTGTGAGATGAATCTTCCCGGTGCATCGGCAGGGGCGTGCAGGATATCGTGGCACTTTGCAAAAAAATAATATGCACAGGCAGGCAAAACAGGCCAGATGGGCGGTGCGGGGCTTCGCTCTGGTGCAGTCGTCCTGCAGGGCTTGTCTCATGCGTGCCGGTCTCGTATATTGCCGTTTTATTCCGGGAGCCTGAAACGAATACGGAGGAAGGAAGTACAGATGGCCTTACAGACGATCGACTGGCTTTTTATACTGGGTTTTTTCGTCATCTATCTGATCATCGGGGTGGTTGTAGCCCGGCAGGCCGGTAAAGATTCGGCGGAGTTTTTTCTCTCCGGCCGCAACATGCCCTGGTGGCTGCTCGGGGTCTCCATGGTGGCGACCACCTTTTCCACCGATACCCCTAATCTCGTCACGGATATCGTGCGGCAGAACGGTGTCGCCGGCAACTGGACCTGGTGGGTTTTTCTGCTCACCGGTATGCTCACGGTTTTTGTCTATGCACGGCTCTGGCGCCGTTCCGGCATTCTCACGGATCTCGAATTTTACGAACTGCGCTACAGCGGCCGTCCTGCTGCGTTTCTGCGCGGCTTCCGGGCGATTTATCTCGGTGTGTTTTTCAACATCATGATCATGGCTACCGTCTGTCTCGCAATCATCAAGATCGGCGGGGTGATGCTCAACCTCTCACCGGCGCAGACCCTGTTCTGGGCCTCGCTGATCACCGTGGCCTACAGCACTCTTGGCGGCCTGCGCGGCGTGCTGATAACCGATTTTTTCCAGTTCATCGTCGCTATGATCGGTGCTGTCGGGGCTGCTGTGGTGGCGGTCAATCTGCCTGAAGTGGGCGGGCTCAGCGGGCTTCTCGCGCACGAAGCCGTGCAAACGAAGCTGAACATTCTGCCTGATTTTTCCAATCGCGACGCGGTGATCACCCTGCTCGTTTTGCCTTTTGCCGTGCAGTGGTGGAGCGTTTGGTATCCCGGCGCAGAACCCGGGGGCGGCGGCTACATCGCCCAGCGCATGTTGTCAGCAAAAAACGAGAAGCATGCCATGGGCGCGACCCTGTTTTTCAACGCAGCCCACTATGCCCTGCGGCCGTGGCCGTGGATTCTCGTGGCCCTGGCTTCGCTGGTCGTCTTTCCGGACCTCGATGCCCTGCAGAAGGCTTTTCCGCATATCGACCCCGGTGTGTTACGCCATGATCTCGCCTATCCGGCCATGCTCACCTTCCTGCCAGCCGGCCTGCTCGGGCTGGTGCTGGCCTCGCTGGTGGCTGCGTTCATGTCCACTATTTCCACGCACCTCAACTGGGGCTCATCGTACATCGTCAATGATTTTTACACCCGCTTTCTCCATCCCGAAGCTGATGAGAAAACCCGTGTCGCTGTCGGGCGCATCGCAACGGTACTGCTGATGCTGGTTGCCGGAGTTCTCGCCGGTTTTCTCAACAACGCGCTGCAGGCTTTCACCATTTTACTGCAGATCGGCGCCGGCACCGGCCTGTTGTTTATTTTGCGCTGGTTCTGGTGGCGCATCAACGCGTGGAGCGAAATCACGGCCATGGTGGTGTCCTTTGTTCTGGCGCTCTATTTTCAGCTCGTGCACACGCAGGTTCTCGGATTTTCGGAACTGTCTGCCTCGACTCAGTTGCTGCTCGGCGTGCTGTTGACAACCGCGGCCTGGGTCGCCGTCACGTTGTTGACGCCACCGGCTGAGGAAAAGACGCTTTTCTCATTTTACCGTTTGGTACAACCCGGCGGCCCGGGGTGGCGACAGGTGCTGGAACGTGCTGAAAAAGCAGGAGAGACCGTGTCCTCTGAGCGCGAAGGATGGGATGTGCCGGTTGGTATTCTGTGTATGGTGCTGGGTACTTTTGCCATCTATGCAGCCCTGTTTGCGGCCGGCAGTTGGATTTACGGGCGTACGGCCATGGCCATGAGC
>DRLW01000347.1 GCA_011375275.1 Bacteroidota bacterium | reverse complement strand
TAGGCGTCACACCGCAGGAGCGGTGTGACGAGAGGGAGGCAGAGTGGTGCGGTGTAACGGAATCTCATTGATAAGGATGCGGACTTTCGGGGCAGGTGGTATTTCGTTTCGCCAGTGTGTGGCCGCGGGAGCGGCAACTGAGGCGTCACACCGCAGGAGCGGTGTGACGAGAGGGAGGCTCTGAGGCCGTACTGGTAACTCTGAATAACAACAAGCAATTACCTTGTAATTTTATCATTTTGTTGTTATTTTCATGCTTTGCCGTGCTGGCCATGAACCGAATGAAGGGAATGAATGCCATGATCCTGTGCCGCGTCGTCGGGGATGTGGTTTCGACGATAAAAAACGCCCATCTCCGGGGCAGAAAGCTGTTGCTCGTGCAGCCGGTGGAGCTGGACACAGAAACCCCGAGAGGAGACGAACTCATCGCTGTCGATCATGCTCAGGCTGGAGAGGGTGACCTCGTTCTGGTGAACAAAGAAGGCGGCGGCGCCAGAATGCTGCTCGATGATAAAAAAATCCCTGTTCAGGCCGTCATCGTCGCGGTTGTGGATGATCTCGATATAATGGATGAAGAAAAATGAATTTCGATGAAATATTAGACAAGCGCATTGAGGAAGAACGAAGCCGGACCATGCCGAAATGCAACTGGTGCTGGAGCTGTTCGGAATGCCATACAGCCCTGGTCGAACACATGGTGGATCAAGGCGCTCAGCGTATCGGTACCGGCCCGGAGATCGCGCGGCCGAGCGGTAGCGGTCTCTCCCACTTTATCGACCATACACTGCTGAAACCCGATGCCACGCGCGCACAGATCGTCGAGCTGTGCCAGGAAGCCCGCGAATACAACTTTGCTTCGGTCTGCGTCAACCCGACGTGGGTACCTGAAGTTGTCGAGCTGCTCAAGGGCAGCGAGGTGCTGGCGTGTACGGTCATCGGTTTCCCCCTCGGCGCCAGCACGACAGCCACAAAAGCAGCGGAAACGCGGGAAGCCGTTGCAACGGGCGCGCAGGAAATAGACATGGTCATCAACATCGGCAGGCTGAAATCCGGCGAATACGATGCCGTGCGCGATGACATCGCTGCCGTGGTGCAGGCGGCGGCTCCCGCCAGGGTCAAGGTGATCATCGAAACCTGCTATCTCAGCGACGAGGAAAAAATCAAAGCTTGTATCCTTTCCATGGAGGCCAGGGCGCACTTTGTTAAAACCAGCACAGGGTTCGGCTCTGGCGGCGCCACCCCGGATGACGTTGCTCTGATGCGGCGCGTGGTCGGGCCGACCATGGGAGTCAAGGCTTCCGGCGGGATCCGCGGATATGATACCGCCCGCGCCATGATCGAGGCCGGCGCCTCACGTCTCGGCGCCAGCGCCAGCGTGGCCATCGTTACCGGAGACGGCAAAAAGAGTGGCGAGGGCTACTGAAACTGACCTCACAGGCCTTTTTACAGCTGGTTATCCACTTAACTCAGCAGCAGATTGTATTTTTTCAACCAGACCGCGTGACAGCAGCACGTGCCCACCCCGGAACCGTCATTCCGGTTTCCCAGCAGGGGAAGACCGGAATCTCCCGGACTCAGGCACGGTCCAGAAAAGATGAGATTCCGGCACTGCGCTGCGCTTGGCCGGAATGACACATGCCGGTATCTGAGCCGGGCCCGGTTTGCTGGATCAACTGGATACCCGGCCTTTTTACAGCTTTGCCCACAAGATGCCCGCAGATTTTCCGGCGGGCATTTCTCTTTTGTTCAAAAACACACGGAGGCATTTTGACAGCACTGGAAATCATCACCAGAAAACGGGATGGCCATAAACTCAGCGAACAGGAGCTGGATTTTCTCATCTCCGGCTACGTCCGCGGCGATATACCGGACTACCAGCTATCAGCTTTTCTTATGGCCGTATTCTATCGCGGCATGGATTTCGAAGAAACGGCGGTTTTTACACGCCTGATGCGCGACTCCGGCATCGTTCTCAATCATGACGATATCGCCGGACCGAAAGTGGATAAACACAGCACCGGCGGCGTCGGGGACAAAGTTTCTCTGGTACTCGGCCCGCTGGTAGCCGCCTGTGGTGTCATCAACCCGATGATCTCGGGACGCAGCCTGGCACACACCGGCGGCACCCTGGACAAACTCGAAGCCATCCCCGGGTTCACAACCCAGCTCGACATCGCAACGTTCAAAAGGCATCTGCGAAAGCTCGGTGTGTGCCTGATCGGCCAGACGCCGGACATCTGCCCGGCAGACAAAAAGCTCTATGCCCTGCGCGATGCCACCGCCACAGTTGACAGCCTGCCCCTGATCTGCGGCAGCATCCTGAGCAAGAAACTCGCCGAAGGCCTGGATGCGCTGGTACTGGACGTCAAGTGTGGCAGCGGCGCTATTTTTTCAGACCCGGCCTGGTCAGAGAAGCTGGCCAGAGCGCTGGTCAGCACAGCAGCGGAGTTTGGTCTCACCACAGTGGCCGTGCTGACGCAGATGGAGCAGCCCCTCGGCAGAGCCATCGGCAACTGGCTGGAAACCCGCGAAGCCCTGGACATGCTGCACGGCAAATCCGTGCCGCACGATTTCTACGAAGTCACGGTCGTCTTGAGCGCCATGATGGTCTGGCTTGGCTCTCTGACCCCGGATTTTGCAGCAGCGCGCGCACTCGTCGAGGAAAAGCTCGCTTCCGGCGCAGCCCTGCAGCGTTTCCGCCAGGTTGTTGAAGCGCAGGGGGGAGATGTCACTCTGGTGGACGAGCCGGAGAACTACCCGAAACCGAAATACCGGCAGATTATCACGGCAGAACAGGACGGCTGGCTGCAACAGGCTGATGCACGTACACTCGGGCAGGTGAGCATGCTGCTCGGAGCCGGACGGCTGACAAAAGAAAGCGATGTCGATCCCCTGGCCGGCATCATCCTGCACAAGAAGGTAGGTGACACCGTGGCCGGCGGAGACCTGCTCGCTGAACTCCACTCCGATCGCGTCCCCATTCCGGAAGAACTGATCCGCAGAGCCAAAACAGCATTTGCCGTCAGCCCTGAAAAGGTCGCTCCGCTGCCATCAATTCTGGCCATTGTGGACCGCGAAGGGCGCCGCGACTGGCAGACAGATATCTGAATCAGGGCTGTATTAAAAACTCAGGAGCTGCGTATTTTCCAGATTGTTTGATTTCACTGGACAGTCAGAAGTACATACGCTATATTTTCTTCCCGCCGTGGCTCTCCCATCCAATCCATCTTTATCCGGGGCGGCTTTTCTGCCGGCCCGGAGCCAGGGCGGCATGCACGTCTTTTTTCAATTCATGAATTTTACACGTTAACATAGTGGAGGTCAGAAAGATGCTGAAAGGAATTATCGGATTTATCCTCGCCGGCACGATTGCCCTGTTTGCAGGTTGCAAACAGGAAGTCGAAGAGGTCGTTGCGGGCCCGCAGGTTGAGCATGCAATCGTCGTACTGAATGCAACGGAAGGCAACACGGTCTCTGGTGTGGTGGAATTTCGCCAAACCGAGGGCGGCGTGCGTGTCTCCGGTGAGATCAACGGCCTGCCGGCTGGCGAGCATGGTTTCCACGTACACCAGTATGGCGACTGCAGCGGCAGCGACGGCAAGACCGCCGGCGGCCATTTTAACCCCGAAGGCATGGAACACGGCGGCCCTGCTGCCGAGAAACGCCATATCGGTGATCTCGGCAATATCACCGCAGACGAAGCCGGCATCGCCAAGATCGATTTCGTCGATAAAAAACTGAGCTTAAACGGCCCGAACTCGATTATCGGCCGCGGAGTCATCGTGCATGAAAAGGCTGACGACATGACCTCCCAGCCAACAGGCGCAGCAGGTGCCCGCCTCGCATGCGGCGTGATCGGCATCGCCAAGTAAGAGACTCAAGACATGGCCTCGCTTTTTACCGCCATGGTTTCGTTCCGAGGGCCACCCCGCGGGGTGGCCCTTTCTCTATCCTCCACCACAGCATAAGTTGTACTCATGGTCAAATCAGCATCACGGTTTGCTGCATGCCTCTTCGCACTCGC
>DRLW01000346.1 GCA_011375275.1 Bacteroidota bacterium | reverse complement strand
TCCGAACCGAAGGAGCCAGCATGCCCGAAAAAATGCGTCGCCGCCGTTTTCTGCACCTCAGCGCAGCAGCCCTGGCAGCACCCGCTGTCGTGCTCAGCCCGCGCTCCGCGAGGCAGGAATTTGATATTCTCATACGCAACGGTCTGGTGTACGACGGCCTGTCGAACAGCCCCACTGCAGCCGACATCGGCATTGCACAGGGCCGGATCGCCCGCATCGGCACGCTTGCCGGCGCGCGTGCCCGGCTGGTCATCGATGCCCGGGAACGTATCGTCTGCCCGGGCTTCATCGACATTCACTCGCACAGCGAAGACGACCTGCTGACTGATGGACATGCCCAGTCGAAAATCCGCCAGGGCGTGACCACAGAAATTCTCGGCCAGGATGGCGGCTCCTATGCGCCCCTGAATGACAGCATGTTTGAGCAGATGCGCACGTCCCTGCTCGACCGCTACAACGTTCTGCCCGATTGGCGCGATTTTGCCGGATTTTATGCCCGCCTGCGGACGCAGGGCATCGCGGTCAACGTGCTCAGCATGGTGGGTGCCGGAACGCTGCGGGAATATGTCGTGGGTTACGCGGATCGGCCCGCCGGCGCAAAAGAGCTCGCTGCCATGCAGAACCTGTTGCGCCAAAGTTTACGCCAGGGCGCCCGCCACCTGTCTTCCGGGCTG
Organism: Bacteroidota bacterium; assembly: GCA_011375275.1. Lineage (GTDB taxonomy): Bacteria > Zhuqueibacterota > Zhuqueibacteria > Zhuqueibacterales > Geothermadaptataceae > Geothermadaptatus. The sequence continues at coordinate 7,013 of DRLW01000346.1, read as the reverse complement.
GAATATACACCGGGCAGCTTCGCCGGCGCAGATGAGCTGGCCGGGCTGGCTGCTGTCCTCGGCAAACGCGGCCTTTACTCGACCCACATGCGCAATGAGGACGATCACCTGCTCGAAGCTGTGCGCGAAGCCATCGGCATCGCGCGTGCTGCAGGCGTGCGGCTCAACATCAGCCATCTGAAAATTCAGGGCCAGCGCAACTGGGACAAGCGGCAAGAGCTGTTCGAGCTGCTCGGCAAGGCGCGCGCTCAGGGTCTGCAGCTCACGTGTGATCGCTATCCGTATGTCGCTTACAACACCAGTTTGCGCAATCTCTTCCCGCTCTGGTCTCGCGAGGGCGAAGCGGGCCGGTTTATCGAACGCCTGCAGGACCCCGGCGTGCTGCCGAAAATCCGCGAAGCTGTACAGGCCAAAATCGCCTCGCTGGGTTCATGGGATGCAGTGATGATTTCACATTTCAGCGCAAACCCGGCTTTTGCAGGCAAACGCCTGGGCACTCTGGCTGCAGAGCATGGCAAGGCGCCATTGGACTTTCTCATCGAGATGATGCTGCTCTCAAAAGGAAGTGGCGGCATGGTTGGTTTCGGCATGAGCGAGGAGAACACAGCAGCGATTCTCGCCTGGCCATGGTGTGCGGTGGCTTCCGATGGATCAGCTCTGGCAGCCGAAGGCCTGCTCGCTTCAGGCAGCCCGCACCCGCGCAACTTCGGCACCTTCCCCCGCGTGCTGTCCTATTACGTGCGCGAGCGCCAGACGTTTGACCTGGCCACGGCTATCCGGAAAATGACCTCCCTGCCTGCTGAAATCATCGGCCTGGCTGACCGCGGACGTCTGCAGCAGGGATTGCCCGCAGATATCGTCGTTTTCGATCCGGAGCAGGTGCGGGATCGTGCTACATTTGCCGATCCCAAAAAATATCCACAGGGCATCGAGCAGGTGATCGTCAACGGCGTGCCGGTGATCCGCGACGGCGAGCATACCGGCGCACGGCCGGGACGGATTCTGGCCTGATGCCGGCCGGAGCGCAGTACAGTAACAGAGCCCAGTGCACGAAGCGAACCGTGCGCACGCAGCGGAAAAGCTGAATAAAATAGCTACTTTTACAACACCTGAGGCACGACCCATGGCAACACCGACACATTCCCCAGCCCGTCCGATCGATTTCCACCATCCTGAGCTGGACAGCATTTATGAGGGCATTAAAATTTCCCCGGACATCCCTCAGGCGCTGAAATACGAACGACTGATGCAGATTTTGCAGGAGCTGAAAAAAAAATTCCCCCGCCGGTTCCATGTTGAAAAAATCGGTGAATCGGTTGAAAACAGAGATATCTGCATGGTGCGCTTCGGCACAGGGCCGCGAAAAATCCTGATGTGGTCGCAGATGCACGGCAACGAGCCCACAGCCACGAACGCGCTGGTGGATATTTTCAACTATCTGCTCACCCACAAGGACGACGAATTCGTGCAGGAACTTTTGGACGGTGCCACCCTGTACGCCATTCCGATGCTCAACCCGGACGGAGCGGAGAAAAATCACCGCCGCAATGCCCAGGGTATCGATATCAATCGTGATGCGCGCGACCTTGCCAGCCCTGAGGGCCGACTGCTGAAATCGATCCGCTACCGTCTCGATCCCCAGTTCGGCCTCAACCTGCACGACCAGAACGGCCGCCGCACAGTGGGCAACACCAACAAGATCGTCGCCATCGCTCTGCTGGCGCCGCCTTTTGATGAGAATGAAAACGATAACCGCAACCGCATCGATGCGAAAAAAATGGCGGCCGTGGCCTATCAGGCCCTGTCTCCCTATATCTACGGCCACATAGCACGTTATGACGCCAGCTACATGCCGCGCGCTTTTGGCGACAGCATGCAGTATTGGGGCACCAGCACCTTGCTTCTCGAAGCCGGGGGATGGTACGAAGACGACCCGGACTTTCTGGTTAAAATGAAATTCATCGCCATACTCGAAGTCTGCCATGCCGTGGCCACGGAGAGCTATCAGCAGGCTAATCCGGGAATATACGACACGCTGCCGCAGAATGACAAAGAGCTTTTCGATCTCATGATCCGTAACGCCACCATCATCGACGGCACGGGACAGCCCCCGTTCCGCAGCGACATCGGCATCAACTATACGTTCTCGGCCGAGGGAGACCGCCTCACCTACCGCGGTACGATTACAGACCTCGGTGATATGGAGCTGTTCGCTGCCAAAGAAATCATCGATGGTACAGGGATGCTGGTGGTGCCGGGCCTGATCGGTCTGTTGCCGCCGGGGCAGAAGATACCGCTCCAGCCCGAGCAGGTGCAAACATGGCACGGCCGGGGCTACACCACCCTGCTGGCTCAGCATGCCATGCAAAACGGACGCTCGCTGCGCGAGACGATCAAAACCCTGTGCGAGGATAAATCGCTGGATGTCAACATCGGATTCCTCGCCCGCCTCGACGATCTGGCCAACATCCCGCTGAATGAGCAGGCCACAGTTCTCGGTGATGCCCTGTTTGATGGTGCGCTGGCGGTTCTGAAAGCGCAGCAGGATGGTAGCAGGGTTCATCCGCTGGTGGGGAAAATCCTTACCTGGCTGCACAGAAAAACCCTTGATGAAAATGACCTGCAGGCGAGCCTCTCCTGGCCAGAGCTGCTCGCACAGGGCCGGCACGACCTGCCGGCAACCCTGGCCTCCTCCCTTGGCCTGCTGGGCCGGGGACGGATACGCATCGGAGATTTTGCAGATATCGCCATGTACGCCATACCTGAAGGCGGCATCAGCAGCATCAGTGCGGAAGACCTGCGCTATGTGATCGTCAACGGCCGGCCGGTTTTGCCACATTCAGAACGCAAAGCAGGGCAACAGAACGGCATGGTGCTGCTGCCCTGAGAGAACGATCATTCAGGGGCTGGGTGGTGGTGACGCCGGAGCGGCGGGACGGGAGAAGTTTGCAGTGCACGATTCATCGTGCCGGAAAGGCTGGAGAGGCAGCAGCTATGGGGAAATGCAAGTGCCTGCACCCGAGCTGTCATTCCGGGATTGGGTGGCGGTGACGCCGGAGCGTCGGGAGGGGCGTCACACCGCAGGAGCGGTGTGACGAGACATCCATCGACATAGAGGCTCTAATCGATAAGAATCATTTTCTTCTCAACAACCTCCCGGCCGCTGTGCAGACGATAGAAAAACGTGCCGCTGCTCACTTTCAAACCCACATCATTCCTGCCATCCCATGATATGGTGTGTGCCCCTGCCGGTAAATCACCCTGCACCAGAGTTTTCACGAGCCGCCCGCGGATATCGAAAACCTGAAGCGTAACCGTTGCTGGTTTCGCAAGGGTAAAAGGGATAACCGTACCGGGCTGTCTGGAAAGCACGCGGCCGCTGAGAGAAAAAGGGTTGGGATAATTATCATACAGCGCAATACTCGCGGGCATGCTGCCCGAGATGGTTTCATCCCGGACACCCGTGGTCGCGGATTTGATATTCCCCCACGCAGCGCCGCTGACATTACGGTTCTGGATCAGAGTCTGTACCGATGCAGCATCCAGGCTGCCATCAGCTTTGACGTTAATTTTTGCAAGGATACCCTGCTCTGGTGAGTTCAGCCAGTAAAAGAACAGCAGCCAGGAACCGCTCGGATCCCATCCGAAGAGTTGAACATTATAAAGCGTGTAAGCGGAATCAAAATAGATGGCGCCGGTATTTTCTCCGGTTTCGGAGTTATAGACCAGCAGATAGGTATATGCTGTGATCAGATCCGGCTTATAGGAAGCGACCATCGCGATGGACTTTTCATCCGGTGACCAGCGCACATCGCCGCCGCCATTCCAGTAGTAATTCCCGGAACCCTGGGGGTTATCGACCTTCATATCGAGAAAAACCGCCATGCCTTGCCCGTCCTGGTCAGCGAGGTACAAACCGCGGTTGGTGGCACACCCTTCGGCATAATCCATGATAGCGAGACGGCGTGATTGGCGCGCGACATCGAAGGCATCGAAAAACAGGGAAGCACTGCAGATCGGTGACTTATACACCTCGACTGCTTTTTCCGGACTCTCAACCCCAGACCAGCGCAAGCCATCAACCCCGAGCCGGGAATACAATCTGTCTCCAGCCAGAACCGGAGAGCCATAACTGAGGCGGGAGCCGGGCTCATACGCCGGCTGAAGCTGGCCGGTATCGACCGTCTGGTTGGCCGTCACGACGACTGTCGTTGACGCGTAGCGATCCAGAGCCGGAGAATAGGCCATGACGACATGCACCCCGGCAGGAACGTTATTCATGGTAAAACGGCCGTCGCCACCGGATTTGGCCATCGGCACACCCTGGACAAAGACCGAACTGTTCGACCAGGGCGTTCCGGAGGATTGAATGACCGTGCCGGTAATCGTTCCGCACGGACAGTTACTCTCCATATTGACCGGCTGCGCCAGCGGCGTGAGCTGCTGCCACCACGTCCCGTCAACAGCTGCCCGGAACAGATTCCTTTGTGTCGGGAAATAGGCAAAGGAATTATCCGACACAAAATAAACTTCCGATCCATCCGGCGACAAACTCACTTGCCAGAGAGACCCGCTCTGATCGGTCGGATGGCCGGAAAAGTCGAAAAACTTTTCCAGGCCCGTGCCATCAGGACGCATCGTGTAAAGTGCCCCGGTATCACCGAAGTCACCGGGTTCATTGATGGCGAGAACGATTCGCTCCGTGGTTTGCGCACCGAGAGTGCAGGTGATAAAAAGAGCGTATAACAGCGAGCGGATAACCCATCTTTTCCAATAACATACCATAACAGCACACCTCCTGAAACGATTCATAACTTCAAAACTGAAAAACTCTCAAGCCCTGGCATAACTCGTCTGGTTATCCACTTCACTCAGCACGGTAGCTCTTTTTCAACCAGGCCGCATGACAACAGCACATGCCTGCACCCGAACCGTCATTCCGGTTTCCCCACAGGGGAAGACCGGCGTCTCCCTGACTCAGGCACGTGCCAGAAACGATGAGATTCCTGCACGGCGCTCCGCCTGGCCGGGATGACGGATGCCGGTATCTGAGCCGGCCCGGTTGGCTGAGTTAACTGGATACCCGGAGAATTAACCGGATACCCCGAGTAAAAATAGTCTTCAGCCGGCCCCATATCTCAGCAAAGAAAGTGAGTCAAAAAATCCGGCTAAAACGACCGCAAAAAACATGGTACCTATGTACTGTCAGAAGCTGTATTCTGATGAAAAAAAATATGCTGCAGTGGTTTTGCAGGCTCATCCGGTGCCTGTTCTGTAACAAATCATCCGAATTTTCTTGCAAAGGCTTTAAGCAGCCTGTATTTTAGGCGCAATCGATTCTGCGCCCGAACAGCGGCCGCGGCATCGCACCGCACCGGCAGCGACGGCTTTCCCGGATTTCATTGTGACGGGAAACAAGCCCGGCAACAAGACGGCAGCCAACGATCCGCCGTGCAGCCTGTCCCATCCTGTACGCTGAACGCCGCACGGGCACATGGCTGGTGACAACAATGTACCGACTAATCGTTTCATACTATTTTGTTTCAAGGAGGGAAGTATCGTGAGTATGCAGAGAGGCCAATGGAGTTCTCGACTGGGATTTATTCTTGCCGCAGCCGGCTCAGCAGTTGGCCTTGGCAATATCTGGGGTTTTCCGATTCAAACAGCGAAAAATGGCGGTGCGGCCTTTGTCCTCATCTATCTCGCGCTGACATTCCTGATCTGTTTTCCGGTCGTCATTCTTGAAATCGCTATCGGCCGGCGGACACAGAAAAACCCGGTTGGCGCTCTTGATGAGCTGGCCCCGGGCACGCCCTGGAAATCTGTCGGCATGCTCGGCGTGCTCTCCGGCGTGATGATTCTGTCCTTCTATATCGTCATCGCCGGGTGGGTATTCGGCTACTTCCTCGAGATCGCCACGGGCGGGCTGCAGAGGCTGGCAACAGATGGCGAATTTTCGACCTTTGTCGGATCGGCATGGAAAAACCTGATCTACATGGGCCTGTTCATGATCGCGACCGTTGCCATCGTCGTCGGCGGGATCAAGGACGGCATCGAGCGCTGGGCACGATACCTCATGCCCACGTTGCTCATCATGCTGTTCGCCCTCATCGTCTATGTCCTGACCCTCGATAATGCAGGCAAAGGCATCGCATTTTATCTGATTCCGGATTTTTCCAAAATCAACATCAAGGTGATCAATGCCGCCCTGAGCCAGGCTTTTTTCTCGCTGTCTCTGGGCATGGGTGCACTGATCACCTACGGCAGCTACGTTTCGAAGCAGGACAACATCATCAGCTCCGGGTTTATCGTCACCCTGTTCGATACATTCATCGCTTTCTCTGCCGGCCTGCTGATCATTCCGGCGATCTTCACCCTTGCCCCTGAAACAACGGCAGAAACCATTCCGGCGGGCCCGGGGTTGCTCTTCGTCTTTATCCCCAAGGTTTTCATGAACCTGGTGGCTGATATCGGCTATTATCCCGCCTCGTTTCTCGGCGCCTTTTTCTTCCTGCTGATCTGTTTCGCAGCGCTGACTTCGACGATCTCGCTGCTGGAGGTGCCCACATCCTATGTCGTCGATCAGGGCAAAACCCTGCGTAAAAAGGCCGCTATGCTCGTGGGTGCTGCGGTGTTTTTCTTCGGTCTCGGTTCCATGCTCGCGAACGGGGCATCGGAATTTTTCACCCAATTCATCACCTATCCCAAAGGTGGCCCTCCGGTCGATTTTCTCACCTTTGTCGCCGACATTTTCTTTGAAACCAGTCTGCCTTTGGGCGGTTTTCTGCTATCCACGTTTACCCTTTTTATCTGGAAAACGAAAAATCTCAACGAAGAGATCAGTCAGGGTTATCCGGATTATCCCGGTTCACTGGTGGAAAAACTGATCACCACCATGCTGCACGTTGCGCCTTTCGTCATTTTCTTTATTTTTATCAACACTGTGCTGGCCAAGTTTTTCGGCATCACCCTGTTCTGAGAAATTCCCAACAGGTAGCCGGCCGGGGCAGGCG
>DRLW01000345.1 GCA_011375275.1 Bacteroidota bacterium | reverse complement strand
ATCATCCGCATCCAACTGAAAGGAGAACGCTTTGCGAGGGCGCACGGTTTCGATATCCGTGATCACCTCCGCGAACATGGCCCATGCCGCCCGCTCATACAAGCCGGACAAAGAGTCTGCCTGTACGATGAACCCGGCATCTCCGGTGTGATCGATGTGTTCTATCCAGTCAGGCATGGTGATGAGCATAGTTCAGGCTTGGTGGTTCCGGATGAGCTGGTTGGAGTTGCGCGAAAATATAAAACATCAGGGCATGGGAAACAACAGGTATAAGCTCAAATATTCATGGTTGTTTTGCTCGTTTGACTTCGGGTTATCCTGCATTAACTCAGCATAGTTGCCTCTTTTCAACCAGTCCGCCTGGCCACAGCATGTGCCTACACTACAGAATCGTATTCCGGTTTCCCCGCAGGGGAAGATCGGAATCTCCCAGACTCAGGCAATGTGCCCGAAAAGATGAGATCCCGGCACTGTGCTGCGCTTGGCCGGAATGACAGATGTCGAAACCTGGGCCAGACCCACTTAACTGGCATACCCTGATTTTTGACATGAACCGTTCCAAAAGAATGTCATTTGAGTCTGCCAGCGGTGGGGACTGGAAATCACGTAGGCTCCTCAGTCCCACTGATACCATGTTATCTCTCGCAGAGTTCACAAAGCGGGCTGAGACAAAAGCACAAAATATGCAAGAGCCAATAAAAAAGCCCGGCAGACAACTCCTGCCGGGCTTGTGAAAAAGAGCTGGTTGTCAGATTTCGAACTTGATGCCCTGGGCCAGCGGCAGTTCGGTACCATAATTGATCGTATTGGTCTGCCGCCTCATGTAGGCTTTCCAGGCGTCAGAGCCGGATTCACGGCCGCCGCCGGTCTCTTTTTCTCCGCCAAAAGCCCCACCGATTTCCGCGCCCGAGGTGCCGATGTTGACGTTGGCGATCCCGCAGTCAGAACCCCATGCTGAGAGGAAGGTCTCTGCCTCGCGCAGGTTGTTGGTGAAGATTGCCGAGGACAAACCCTGCACGACGTCGTTGTGCAGCGCAATGGCATTCTCGACCCCGCCCTCGTATTTGATCAGATAGAGAATCGGAGCAAAGGTTTCTTCCTGTACGATGGCATAGTGGTTTTCAGCCTCAACCAGCGCCGGGCGCACGTAGCAACCGGATTCATAACCCGGGCCGGAGAGCACCTCGCCGCCAAAGATCACCTTACCACCCGTCTCCTGCACGGAGTGCAGAGCAGAGGTAAACATATCAACCGCATCCTTGTCGATCAGCGGGCCGACGTGGTTGTTTTCATCCAGGGGATTGCCGATGCGCAAACCCTCGTATGCTTTTATCAGCGCGTTTTTGACTTTGTCGTAGATCGATTCGTGGATGATCAGCCGCCGTGTCGTTGTGCAGCGCTGTCCGGCCGTGCCCACAGCTCCGAAAACCACAGCAGGAACAGCCAGTTTCAAATCCGCATCCGGCGTGATGATGATGCCGTTATTACCGCCGAGTTCGAGGATGAATTTCCCGAAACGCCGGGCAATAACCTCGGCAGCGTGCCGTCCAACGCGCGTCGATCCGGTGATGGAGATCAGCGGAACGCGCTTGTCGTTGAGCATCTTTTCGCCGATCGTGGAACCGCGGCCGATGATGAGGTTGAAGATACCCTCGGGCAGATCATTGTCCCGGATCACATCCTGCAGGATGTTCTGCACGGCGATGGCAGAGAGCGGCACTTTCGAAGAGGGCTTCCAGAAATTGACATCGCCGCAGACCGTCGCCAGCATGGCATTCCATGCCCAGACAGCTACCGGAAAGTTGAACGCCGTGACGATGCCGACCGTGCCGAGAGGGTGGTACTGGTCGTACATGCGGTGCTCCGGGCGTTCGGAGTGCATGGTGAAGCCATAGAGCTGGCGGGACTGGCCAACAGCAAAATCGCAGATATCGATCATTTCCTGCACCTCGCCCAGGCCTTCCTGCAGGGATTTACCCATTTCCAGCGAGACGAGTTTGCCGAGGGGCTCCTTGTAATCGCGCAGGCGGTTGCCGATTTGCCGGACGACCTCGCCGCGCTTGGGCGCCGGCACAGTGCGCCAGTAAACAAACGCTTCCTGTGCCCGCTTGATGATGGTTTCATAATCCTGATCAGAAGCCTGATAAACAGAGGCGATGGCTTCGCCGGTTGCCGGAGAGACGATGTTCAGCTCACCCTGGTCCGTTGTTTCATTCCAGAGCAGGCCGCTGGAGGCCCCGAAGTTTTTGTCTTTGATCTGCAAGGTTTTGAGAAAATCCATTTTTTATACCTCATAACATGGAGTGTAATGACAGTCTGCTCATGCGTGCCGAAGAATAGAAAAACGTGTATCATGAATAGCGCGAGACACCTGTCTTGCGATACGTCCAACTGTGCTTCAAAGTACGAGTTTCAAAACATGCGAGTGTAACAAAAAAGGGGGTAAAATGCAACTGAATATCCGGTCATTTTTTCTGTCCGGCCGCATATCTGGAAAATCTTTTTAGGCTATAATAAACAAATGGTTAACCGATGCATGCGGAGATATTTTATGAGCATTCCGTGCCAGTGCTTTCCCTTGACTTTTAGGATGTTATTCCCTATACTTCATGCTTACTTGAGCCTGAAACACAGGTAGTTCAGGAGCTGTCGCTGGCAGCAGGAAGCAAAACAGGTGGACTTTTTCAGGTTCGCCTTTTGGTTTTTATCCCGAAAGATATTGCCGCTTTGCACTGCGGTGAGGACACGGGATACAAACTGCGCCATGCGGTTTTACGGGATTTTCTGCCGCAATATGAGGGTCTGGTTATCGTGGATGAACAGCATCGGGAGAGCGTACATGGTGGTACCCTGTATGTGGTCGCAACACCGATCGGCAACTTACGCGATATCACCCTGCGCGCCCTCGATATCCTGGGAGGAGTCGATGTGATCGCGGCAGAGGACACACGCCACAGCGCCCAGTTGCTGCGTCACTACCAGATCGAAAAGCGCCTGATCAGTTTTCATGATCACAACAAAAGCCGCCAGGCGCCGGTTTTGATTCGTTACCTTCAGCAAGGTGATTCGGTTGCGTTGATTTCGGACGCAGGCACTCCGGGGATTTCCGACCCCGGATTTTTTCTGATCAGGGAGGCCATCGCGAACGGCATCCCGGTCGTGCCCATACCCGGAGCTACCGCCCTGGTGCCGGCTCTGATTTTGTCGGGCCTGCCGTTGCACCGGTTCGTTTTTGAAGGCTTTCCCCCTGCCAGGAAGGGGCGCAAGACCTTCTTTAATCGGCTGAAAGATGAAGAAAGAACGCTGATTTTCTACGAATCTCCCCATAGACTGGCGCGCACGATAACAGACCTGCTTGCCGCATTCGGCGTACGCCGGGCTGCGATAGTCCGGGAGTTGACCAAGAAGTTCGAGGAAGTTATCCGGGGGGATTTGCACTCTTTGTCTGAGCTGCTGCAACACCGCAAGCTCAAGGGAGAGTGTGTCATCGTCGTAGAAGGAAAATCGGAAAAACAAGTGAAAGAGAATTCATGAAACTCGATATTCTGCCCGAAGGCGTCAAAGAGTGGTATCTCGATTTTACCCAGCCGGTTGTTGATCTCTTCATCGATCTGGAGCTGAATCCGAATTTTTTCACGACGATCGGCTTCATCATCAGTGTCATCGCGGCGTTTTATTTCGGAGCGGGACATTATCGCATCGGCGGGGCATTGGTGCTCCTTGCCGGTACGTTTGACATCATCGATGGCCGTGTGGCCCGGGCAACGAGCCGGGTTACCCGTTTCGGTGCCCTGTATGATTCGACCATGGACCGCTATTCCGAAGTGATCATGTTTTTTGGCCTGGCGTACTATTTCGTCTATCAGGCGTGGAATGGCCTGATGAACGAGTACCTCGCCTTTATCACGGCTATGGGCGTCTCCATTGCCCTCGGTGGTTCGGTCATGGTCAGCTATGTTCGTGCCCGGGCAGAGGGCCTTGGCCTCGAGTGCAAAGTCGGGCTGATGCAGAGGCCTGAGCGCATCGTCTATATCGGCGTCAGCGCGGTCTTCAGTAAATATCTGCTCATCGTGGCTATTCTGCTCGTCGCTGTGCTGGCAAACTACACTGCCATGCAGCGTCTGTATCATATTTGGAATACGGAACGGGCCCGCGAAACCGGTGACAGCCTCGACTCCCTCGATAGCGATAAATAACACAGGCTCCATCATGGGGAGTGTGATACCCGCGTCACCGTAATGTGCCTGTCGTGTGGCGTGATGGAATGCCCCAGTATTTAATGAAAAGCACACATCCCGCTTTCAGAGCGCGAAGCGCTATTTTATAGGAATGATTCGGGATAACAACTTCAAACATATGGATTTTTCAGGCTATGAACAGCATTGGACCGGGAGGAAAAAATGAGTAAACCTGTAGAAATAAAACCGGTAGCCGGAAAACTCGGTGTTCTGACACCGGGGCTTGGCGCCGTAGCCACGACATTTATCGCCGGCACGATTGCCGCGCGCAAGGGCCTGGGCAAGCCGATCGGCTCGCTGGTGGAAATGGGCACGATCCGTCTCGGCAAACGCACCGATAACCGCACGCCGATGATCAAGGATTTCATCGAACTCGCCAGCCTCGATGATATCGTCTTTGGCGGCTGGGATATTTTCGAAGAAAATGTTTACGAAGCTGCCATGCACGCCGGTGTTCTGGACAAAGACCTGCTCAATGAAATCAAACCGGAGCTCGAGAGCATCAAACCGATGAAGGCGGTTTTCGATCCGGCTTATGTGAAAAAACTGCACGGCACTTATATCAAAGAAGGCAAGACCAAGATGGACCTTGCCGAGCAGCTTCGTGAAGATATCCGCTCTTTCAAGAGTGAAAACAACCTCGATCGGCTGGTTATCGTCTGGTGTGCGAGCACGGAAGTTTACCTGCAACCGGGTGCTGTGCACGAAACGGTCGAAGCTTTTGAAAACGGCCTGCGCAACAACGACGAGGGCATTGCGCCCAGCATGATCTATGCTTATGCTGCCATGAAAGAGGGCGTGCCTTTTGCGAATGGCGCTCCGAACCTCACCGTTGATATGCCGGTGATTCAGGAATTGGCCAGACAGAACGGCGTACCCATCAGCGGCAAAGATTTTAAAACCGGCCAGACCTTCATGAAGACCTTGCTCGCACCCGGTCTGAAGGCGCGGCTGTTGGGGCTGAACGGCTGGTTCTCGACCAATATTCTCGGCAACCGCGACGGAGAAGTGCTCGATGATCCCGAATCCTTCAAATCCAAGGAAGTGAGCAAACTCGGCGTGCTCGAATATATCCTGCAGCCAGACAAATATCCCGACCTGTACAAAGATTTTTACCACAAAGTGCGGATCAACTACTATCCGCCGCGGGGTGACAACAAAGAGGGCTGGGACAATATCGATATCTTCGGCTGGCTCGGCTATCCGATGCAGATCAAGGTGGATTTTCTCTGCCGGGACAGTATTCTGGCAGCGCCAATCGTTCTCGATCTTGCTGTTTTCATGGACCTTGCCCAGCGCGCCGGCATGTCCGGCATTCAGGAATGGCTGTCTTTCTATTTCAAAAGCCCGATGGTAGCGCCCGGTTTGTATCCCGAGCACGATATCTTCATCCAGTTGATGAAGCTGAAAAACACCCTGCGCCATCTCAAGGGTGAAGACCTGATCACACACCTCGGTTTGGAATATTACGACTGATCCCAAACGGGATTTGTCATCACGTAGCCGGAAATCCCTTTGAAAGAAACGACGCCGCTCAGATCGATACTGAAAACATCTTTGCCGGCGGTGATAGACCTGTCATCACAGACATTGATGTGGACCGTTGAAGCGATATTCATCGGCCAGATCAGCGCAGCGGCCTTTGCCGGGGTGGGTATGGCCATCCAGGTACTGGTGGTCTGCATGTCTGTGATGCTCACGTTTATCGTCGGCGCTTCGCTGATCATCACCCGGTACATCGGGGCGAAAGATCACTGGCAGGCGAATCATATCCTCGGGCAGACGTTCATGATCGGCGCGCTCTTCGCCGTTCTGCTGGCGTTGCTGTGGTATTTCGGCTCACCGGGGATTTTTCTGCTCATCCGGGAAGCCAGCGGTGAAGCCCGCAATGCAGGCATTACCTATCTGCAGACAGTTGCCCTGTTTGCTCCGCTGATGATCACCAACTTCGTGGCCCTGGGGGTGATTCGCGGGTCGGGTGACACGGTGCAATCGATGTTGGTCAACGTCGGCATCAATACTCTGAACATCATCCTGTCGCCTGCTTTGATTTTCGGCTGGTTCGGGCTCCCGCGCCTCGAGGTGTTCGGAGCAGCGCTGGCACTGGGAATTTCGCACAGCCTGGGTTTTATCGTTACGTTTTTTCTGCTGCGCAGCGGCAAGGTCACCCTGTTCCTGTCTTTCAAGGAAATCACCACGCCTAACTGGCACTCATTCAAGCGCTTGTTCAACGCCGGTATTCCCACGACCATCGAGCAGTTGGTCTGGTCTTTTGGCCTGCTGATCGTCTCATCTTATGCGGCGGTGATCGGTGTGACCGTGCTGGCAGCACACCAGGTTTTTCTGCGCATACAGGCGCTGCTGTCCATGGTTTATTTCGGCTTCGGCATAGGAGCCATGACCCTGATGGGCAGGAACCTCGGTGCCGAGGAGCGGGCGCTGGCAGAAAAAACCGCTGAGATGGCCAGTTGGGTCGTCTTCGTCTTCGTGATGGTGATCGTTGCGATGATGATTTTTGCTTCAGAAACCATGGTTTCGGTCTTTACCGATGATCCGCAGGTCCTGCGCGTCGGCACGACTGTGGTGACCCTGTTTGCGCTGGTACAGATTCCCAAAGCCGTCGATGGTGTTCTCATGGGCAACCTGCGCGGCGCCGGTGATTTAAAGTGGTTGATGTGGAGTACGATCGCGGCGGTCGTGGTCTTCGAAGTGGTTGCCAACTGGTTTGTCGCTTTTGTTTTTAACCTGTCGCTCTGGGGGCTCTGGATGGTACACATTTGCGATGAGACGACGCGCCTGGTGCTGAACTACTGGCGCTACCGGGGTGGAAAATGGAAAGTGATCGATCTGTAGCCTGGCAGCACCGGCATTTCGCCTGAAAAAGTTATAGAGATAAAAAACTTCAGCGCTGCCGGCTTTTTTGCGCACAGCGTTATTTCGTGAAAAAAATCAGGATAGACTTTTCTACCCTGCACGATAAAAATGCGGCTTCGTTCGGATAAAAGTTACCGCTATCCAGACAGTCCTTGCACGAAGTGCTCATTCATGAACAAAACGGGGGAGTGGTGGAATCCGCAGCAATGGCAGAAACAAAAGGGCTTTTCGTCACCTTTGAAGGCATAGATTTTTCCGGTAAAACCACGCAGATTTCTCTGCTGCGGGACAGGCTTCTGGAAGCAGGGCTGGATGTGCTCGTGGTCAGAGAGCCGGGCGGCACAGCCATTTCGGAAAAGATCAGAACCATCCTGCTGGATCGCGATCATGATGCCCTCTCCGAGCGGGCCGAAATTTTTCTTTACTCAGCAGCACGCGCGCAGATTGTCGATGAACAGATCGTACCAGCCCTGCAGCAGGGAAAAGTCATTCTGTGTGACCGCTATTTTGATTCGACGACAGCATACCAGGGCTATGGCCGCGGGCTGGATTTGACAATCGTCGATACGATCAACTCTTTTGCTACCAACGGCCTGGAGCCGGATATTACCTTCTTGCTCGATATCGCGCCGGAGATGGCAGCCCGCCGGCGGGTGGCACAGGGTGCTGCGCCGGACCGGATGGAACTGCAGGCCGGAGCATTCCATCAACGCGTGCGCGAAGGCTATCTGCAGATTTCCCGGAAGCACAGCCACCGGTTTCGTGTACTCGATGCAGCGCGTGCCACACAGGACCTGGCCGCGGAAATCTGGGAAACCATCCGGCAAACTATACCCCCATCTCAGCAGTGAACTGGAGAAGCATGATGCGAACAGGACGCCACACACGACCCCTCATCATTTTGTTGCTCATCGCCAGCATGGCCGGCACCGTAGCGCTGACCGGTTTGCCCTCAGGTGCAGACAGGCTGGGAGAGATTCATAAGAACATCACCCTGTTTGGCCTCATCTATCGTGAGATCGCACAGAAATATGTCGAAGATGTCCAGCCCGACAAGCTGATGCGTGTGGGCGTGAATGCGATGCTGCGGGCGATCGATCCCTACACCGTGCTGATCGAAGATGAGGATAATGAGCAGTTCCAGATCATGACCACCGGTCGCTATGGTGGTGTCGGCATGCTGATTCAGGTGCGTGAAGGGTGGCCGACTGTGGTCGAGCCGCCCTATGACAACACACCGGCTTTGCGCGCGGGAATTCGCGAGGGAGACCGAATTATCGAGATCGATGGCGAGAGTACGCGCGGTAAGAGTGTCAGCGAGGTTGCATCCCATCTGCGGGGTGAGATCGGCACCTCGGTGGTGCTGAAGGTTTCCCGCGACGGCGTTGCAGACCCCTTGGAGTTTCGCCTCGTACGCGCGGAAATTGTAGTTAAAGATGTCGAATATGCCGGCATACTCGAAGATGGAATCGGGTATATCAAACTTTCCCGGTTTTCCCGTAATGCTGCCAACGAGGTGCGCGATGCTGTCCGGCGGCTGCGCAATGATGGTATGCAGGCGCTGGTATTTGACCTGCGCAACAACCCCGGTGGTTTGCTCGATGCGGCAGTCGGTGTTACCGATGTCTTTCTGCCCCGAAAAGAACGCATCGTTTCCACCAAAGGACGCGTGCCCGAGGCTGCTCAGGAATACTATTCTGAAAACGATCCCATTATCGGTGATCTGCCGATGGTCGTGCTGGTGAATGATCTCTCGGCCTCTGCATCTGAGATCGTCTCCGGGGCTTTGCAGGATAATGACCGCGCGATCATCGTCGGGCAGCAGACGTTTGGCAAAGGTCTGGTGCAGAGCGTGGTGGGCCTGACTCGTGAGTCACGCCTGAAGCTGACCACGGCAAAGTACTACCTGCCTTCAGGGCGCTTGATTCAGAACGATTCGCGCTGGAAAAAGCGTTTTGGCGAGGACGTGGTCGATCATATCACCGATGTGATCAAGGCGGATTCAACCCACATGCTGCAAGATTTTTTTACTGCATCTGGCAGAAAGGTGCCCAGCGGTAAAGGTATCGTGCCTGATGTTGCTGTGCCGCAGGATACGTTGAATGACTATGAAGTCGCCCTGTTGCGCCAGTCCATGATTTTTAACTACGCTGTACTGTATGCCAATACACACGCCGGTCTGAAGCGCGATTTTGAGGTGTCCGAAGCGATCATCTCGGATTTCAAGAGGTTTCTCAAAGAGAAAGAGTTTTCCTATAAACTGGCCAGCGAGCAAGAGCTGGACGAGTTTGAGCAAGCATTGAAGCGGGACGGCGTTTATGAACAGATGCTGCCTACGCTGGAGAAAATGCACGCGCAAATTGAAGAGAGCAAAAAGAACGCTTTTGATGAGAATATCGATTTTATCAAGCAGCAACTGGGTGAGGAAATTGCCGCCAAGCTGTGGGGGACGAGCGCCAAGATCGAAAAGAGCCTGAAATACGACAAAGAGCTGCAAAAGGCCATGGAGCTGATCCGCGATCAGGCGTGGCAAACCCTGTTGAGGCCGGCATCTGGACAAGGCTGAGGCGGGGAAAAGCATAACCAGAAATTCCGCCGGAGTTCAGCGCATTGCTGGCAAACCGGCATCGATTCACATAGTACGTGCAGCGGCCAGAGCTGATTTCGGAAGCCGTTCCGGGAGCGGATGAGGCGCGCTTGCGCATGACATGGAGGACCAAATGTCTAAGTATGTTTATACCTTTGGAGCCGGCAAGGCCGAGGGTAAGGCGGATATGAAAAATTTACTCGGGGGTAAAGGGGCCAACCTTGCAGAGATGGCCAATTTGAATATCCCTGTGCCCGCCGGCTTCACGATCACGACGGAAGTGTGTACGAGTTATTATGAAAACAACGAGACCTATCCCGATGGGCTCAGCGCTGAGGTTGATCGCGCCATGGCTTTTGTGGAGCAGACCATGGGCAGCAAATTTGGTGATTCTGAGAACCCCTTGCTGGTTTCGGTGCGCAGCGGCGCGCGCGTTTCCATGCCTGGCATGATGGACACGGTACTCAATCTCGGCCTGAACGATGTGACCGTGCAGGGCCTGATCAAACAGACCGATAACCCCCGTTTCGGGTATGATTGCTACCGACGTTTCGTTCAGATGTATGGTGACGTCGTGCTCGGCCTCAAACCGGAGAGCGATGATGACATCGATCCCTTTGAGGAGCTGCTGGAAAAGAAAAAAGAAGCGCGCGGTGTCCAGTATGATATGGACCTGTCGGCTGATGACCTGAAAGAGCTGGTCGCCGAGTTCAAGGCTGCTATTCT
>DRLW01000344.1 GCA_011375275.1 Bacteroidota bacterium | reverse complement strand
TTTACGATACTTCAGCTTTCTTCGTGCTCTTCGAAGCTTCGTGGTGCAACCCGGTTTCAACCCAGGGTTGTGATGTCGGAATAACCAGACAGGATGCGGATAGATAGAGACAAAAATATCCACGACGACCTGACATTATATACTGAAAATTGAATGCAGCAATCCATTCAAACAGCTTTGTTTGCTGCTTTTTTGTCCCAAATATAAATCGCTCTGGTTGGCTTATAGAAAAAACAAGAAGTGATTGATGCTCTGTTTGATGAAAAAAAATGCCCTTGCCGGGGCTGTGATTGTGTCGGGCCTGTGGGCGCCGCTCGTGGCTGCTGAACAGAGCGCGGATAGCCTGCTGGCGCGCATGGACAGGGCGTTTGCGAGCACACCTTTTTCCGGTGTCCAGCGGCTGCATGTCGCGCATGGGGATACGGTGATGGAGTTGAAGTGGCGTGTCGAGCACTGGCCGCCGGGGCGCACTTTGATCACTTTTGTCGAGCCGGCCGGCGCGCGTGGTACTTCCCTGCTCGTCGATGGCCGTGACATACGCGTTGTCGGAGATCGCCATCTCAAGCGCGTCCTGCGCTCGCGCAGCGCCCGGCGCATGTTGCCTTCCGGCCCTCTGTTCCGCAACTTTGCCTTGCTGCACAAAAACTATCACATCAGTGCCCGGCCATCCGGGAAGCTGGCCGGCTACGAGGTGACGGAGCTGCAGGTACAGCCGCGCCATCCGTTTCGACCTTCGCTGCGCGTGCTGGTGGAAAATCAGAGCGCGCTGCCCCTGCGGTTTGAGCGCATTCCACGCCAGGGCAGCAATCGCCTCGTCGATGTGCGCGAATTTGAGGATATCCGGTTCGAGGTTGCCGACACAGCGCGCTTCTCGACGCTGTGGCAACAGGCTGACACCTTGCAGAAGAAATCGCGGCACAGATACAGCAGCGGCGCGAGCTACAGTTCCATCGCAGAGTTGCTGAACAGCTATTCCGGCCCACTGCTTTTGCCGGAAAGCCTGCCTGCCGGGTTCGAGCTGCAGCGCGTACGCGTTTTTCAGCGCAGGGGGAGGAAAGAACTGCATTTCATGTACAGTGACGGACTGGTCTATTTATCTCTCTTTCAGCGCCCCCGTGGCGGAGAGTATGATGACAAATCATCTGGCAGGCACAAGCGGCGCTATGGCAGCAGTATCCAGATGATCCGGGCTGAGAAAGCAGGGATGGTTTTTTATCTCGTCGGTGATATTGCCGCGGAAGAGCTGCAGGCTATGGCAGACAGTCTGGTGCCTGTACGGCGCTCCATGTGGTCGCCGATGTACACAGCGGTGGTGTTCACTGTTGCGCTGCTCGCGGGTCTGCTCTTTATCCTGCGCCGGCGGCACTGAAGCGCGCCGCCGGGGGGCCTCGTAGAGTACACGGCTCGGCTGCCGCGGTCTGACGAGTATTTTATCGAACAAAATTTTTCAGATATCCCGTTCTTCTGCGTGCACCGCACGCGGAAAAGTGCGGGATCAATTCAGGAAAGAAAAACATGGTGACCAAACATCGGGAAAAGAGATTTATGAATACTCCTGCGAAAATAACCACAACACTGCTTCTGGCAGGCAGTATGCTCATTGCCACGGGCTGTGGCAATGAGGAGTCGGGCAGCAGTTCGGGACGTTCCGGCATGCGTGATAGTTCCAGGCGCAAAACAGCGGCAATACCTGTGCAGGTTGCGCGTGTCAAACGCGGCGATATTTCGCGTTTCCTGCTGCACACGACGACCATTGAAGCGGAAAAAGTGGTCGAAGTCGTCGCCAAGGTCTCAGGGCAGGTGAGCAAACTGCCGGTTGAGGAAGGCATGAAAGTGAAGCGCGGCACGCTGTTGGCCCAGCTCGATGAGGCTGAGCTTAAACTGGAACTGATTCAGGCCAGGGCCCGGATGGAAACCGACAAGGCCGCCTTTGAACGGGCACAAAGCATGTTTGAAAAAAATCTCATCGCTCATGAAGCCTTTGATGCCACGCGTTTGCAATACGAAAACTCCAAGGCCCAGTATGAAGCCGCGCGCCTGCGCGTCGAATATACTGCGGTGCGTTCTCCCATCGCCGGCATCGTCACAGCACGGAATGTCGAACTCGGCCAGCGTGTGGCTGTCAACCAGGTTCTGTTTGTCGTCGCTGATTTTGACCCCCTGCGCGCGCGCATCTATGTTCCGGAAAAAGATATCACGGAAATTTATGAGGGCCAGAAAGCGATCATCCGCGCTGATGCGCTGCCGGACCAGGAGTTCACCGCCAAAGTGCGCATGATCAGCCCAATCGTGGACCCGGCGAACGGAACGGTCAAGGTTACCCTCGACGTCCCCAGCGCCAGGGGGAAGCTCAAGCCCGGTATGTTTGTTTCGGTGTATATCACGACTGCGACCCATAAAGACGCTCTGCTGATTCCGAAAAAGGCGCTGCTGATCGAAAGTGAGAACGATCAGGTGTATGTGTATGACCAGGGCAAGGCGCGCAAAGCTGTGCTGGAGACTGGTTTCACCTCCGGGGATATGATCGAAGTGCTTTCCGGCCTGTCCGAAGGCGATCTGGTGGTGACCATTGGCCAGGAAGGGCTGCGCCCGGGCCTGCCGATCCGCATCAGCGGCGGCGATGTCCCGGCTGTG
>DRLW01000343.1 GCA_011375275.1 Bacteroidota bacterium | reverse complement strand
GCAGCATCGCGGCCAGACGCACGCGACGTTCAAACTCATCTTCAACGCCCTGGCCAATGCCAACGCATGGGAAACCGTGCTCGGCGAAACAGCGCTCAAGGTCGAATAACAGATTTGGCTCTTCCGTAAATCGTGTGTGCTGTGTACCGTACCGCGACATTCATGTCGCGAAGTAAGATACTCCTCGTGATTCTGCATGCTTTTGGGGCAGGCCTGTACCGCCACATTCATGTCGTGAAGTACGATACATTCCATGATTCTGCATGCTTTTCGAGGAATGGCAGAGACGCGACATAAATGTCGCGATACGGCGAGGGGGGCAGGACTGTACCGCCACATTCATGTCGCGAAGGACGATACGCTCCGTGACTCTGCATGCTTTTAGGAAGATAGCAGAGACGCGACATAAATGTCGCGGTACGGCGAGAGGGCCTGGGCGTAACGCAGACAACTTTTACAATTTCCCGGACTATCAATCACTCCATTCCGACACCTGACGCCATGCGCTTTTTCGGACTTCACTGGCTGGATGCCGGTCTCATCATCCTCTATTTTCTGCTCATCTTCGCCATTGCCGTGCGCATCAACCGGCGCGTGCGCAGTACGGGCGAATTTTTCCTCGCCGGGCGGCGCATGGGGCGGTTCTACCAGTTTTTTCTCAATTTCGGCACATCAACAGACGCCAGCCAGGCTGCCGGGCTGACGCGGGAAATCTACCGCCAGGGCATCGCCGGAATGTGGATTCAGTATGTCGTGCTTTTTCTCACGCCGTTCTACTGGTTCACGGCCCTGCTTTTCCGGCGCGTGCGTTTGACCACGATCGGGGATTTTTTCCACGAGCGCTACCACAGCGCCGGGCTGGCTGCTGCTTTTGCATTGTTCATGATTCTTATGAACACGATCGGAGGCGCCATGGGGTTGATCGTCTCTGCCAAAACCTTTATGGCCCTCACCCCCAAACCAACGGCAGAATACAGCCCGGCGGAGCAGCAGAGCGTACGACAGTTTCACGAACTGCAGCAACTGCGCCGGGACTACGCCGAGGGGAATTTGCCCCCGGAAAGCCGGGAACGCCTGCAGCAACTCGCCAGCCTGGAGAGCGCAGGCAAACTCAACGCTTTTGTTTCATGGACCGATCCGGTCGTTTTTTATCTCATCTACGCGGCTGGTGTGTGCGTGTATATTTTGCTGGGCGGATTCGAGGCTGCGGCTGTCACCGATGCCTTGCAGGGGATACTGATGGTGCTGTTTTCGCTGCTACTGATCCCCTTTGGCCTGCAGGCGGTAGGTGGTTTTGCAGGTTTGCATGAGGCTGTGCCCGAACACATGCTGCGCCTGTTCGGCGCCGGGACATTGAGTGAGTATGCCTGGTACACCATCGCGGCCATGGCATTGGCCAACCTGGTCTCCATCGTTGCCGTGGCCTCCTCGATGCAGACCAGCGGCTCGGCCCGCGACGAAAGCACAGCCCGGTTCGGCCTGATCGGCGGTCTGATGTTCAAGCGACTGATGATGATTTTCTGGGCACTGGCCGGACTCATCGCTCTGGCTCTGTTTGCCGGTGAGCTGAGCGACCCTGACCTGGCCTGGGGGCACCTGACCAACCGCCTGCTCTCCCCGGGCCTGATCGGCATCATGATGATCGGCGTGCTGGCAGCGAGCATGTCCTCTCTGGATGCTGCGGCCATGGCTGTTTCCGCCCTGGCTGTCAACCAGCTTTACCGGCCGTTTTTCCCGGACAAATCCGAGGCGCACTATCTGCTCGCCGGCCGCGTAGCCATCGTGGTGATGATCTGCGGCAGCGTTGCGGCAGCCCTGCTGATCTCCAATCTTCTCGAACTGTTTAAATTTCTCATCGCAGCGCCGGCGATTTTCGGTGCAGCGATATGGCTCGGCTTTCTCTGGCGCCGGGTCACCCGCACCGCGGTCATCACGCAGGTCGTGCTCAGTTTCATCATCATGGCGCTGATCCCCACTATTTTTCAGCACTGGCATGTCCCGCGCTCCTGGCCGGGATTCCACGCGCAGACGCAGGAGCAGCGCGTCAGCATCAGCGTTGCGGCCACCCAGGCGGACGTTGAGGCAGGCAGAGCAGAGAGAATCGGGCAGGCTATCGAAAAGCAACGGCTCATCCCCTCCTATCCGATTTATTATGAAAAACTGGCACGAAAAAATCCGCAAGACCCGAATTCGCCACTGATCGGTTACGGGCGTTTCAACGCGGAACTCTGGCTGCTGAGCCTGGCCGGATGCGATTTTTCCCGCATGAGCAAAGCCGGACTGGTGGCATCGCGTTTTCTCTTCGATGCGCTGTTTCCTTTTTTGGTTCTGTTTATCGTGAGCTATGTCACCCGCCCGGTGGACCAAAAACGCCTCGATCGTTTTTTCGCAAAAATCCACACACCGGTGCAACCGACGCCGCAGCAAGACGCGGCTGCGATCGCAGCAAACGCCGCTGACATGGCACGTTTCGAAGGCAGCAAACTCTTCCCGAACACTCACTGGGAAATCCACAAACCATCACGGCAGGATTACCTGGGATTTTTCGGCACCTGGATACTGGTCGGCCTGATCATTTTCCTGCTCTGGCTGATGGTAAGCCACCACTAAATCCCCCTTCACAGGGGACAGGCCCGGCCCGCAGCCCGTGCAGGGGATGTAGAACCCAATCCCGCAGCGGCAGTAACAGTTATGCCCATTGCCGCAGGAGCGGTGTATGTACCGCGACATTCATGTCGCGCGGTACGACACTTTTCATCATTCAGGATGCTTGAAAAAACCGTTCGTAGTGCACGCTTTAGCGTGCCCGAGGGGGGACGGCAGCTCGTTTCGCTTGTGCCATTGCCGCTGGAGCGGCAACCGGGGCGTCACACCGCAGGAGCGGTATGTGTAACGCGACATTCATGTCGCGCGGTACGATACTTTTCATCATTCAGGATGCTTGAAGAAACCGTT
>DRLW01000342.1 GCA_011375275.1 Bacteroidota bacterium | reverse complement strand
TGGGCAAGGGAGAGCTGAGAAACCGGCGGTCAGGGGCCGCCGGTTACAGTGTGTGGATGGTACCTCTGGCCGCTGACTCCCACGCTACAACATAACTCACGCGAGGCGCACACACCCATGTGCGCCATCCCGGCCGGATAAGCACCGGCAGCAAACCTGGCGCCAGTCGCCTGATGCGGGCTCTCTGGTTGAAGCCGGAATGAAAAATGCCGGACAAACAGAGGGAACCCGGGCAGCGCGTGAATTTTCAGGTTGCATTTTATGGTGAAGTTTCTAAATTCAGAATCTGCAAAAAAATGGCGGCGTAGCTCAGTTGGTCAGAGCAGTGGAATCATAATCCAAAGGTCCGGGGTTCGAGTCCCTGCGCCGCTACTTTCTTTTTCAAGCCCGATTCGGGCTTTTTTTGTTTGGGAGCCTGTATGAAAAATCTGGTGCTCAGCAACAATACCTACCGCAGCGCGGTTCTGATCATCTTTCTCATCATTATCATCACGATCCTGCATTACAGCACCGACGTCCATCAGCCCTACTACCACGAAATTTATAAAATTCTCTATTATGTACCCATCATTCTGGCGGCCTTCAGTTTTGGTGTGGCAGGCGGAGTGGTCGTTGCTTTCACGATTTCGCTGATCTATACTCCACACGTCGTAACCGCGTGGAATGACCACGATATGGTGATGCTGGATCGTTTCGTCGAGATGGTGATTTTTAATGCTGTTGCCTATATCACGGGCAAGCTGGTGGAAGCGGAACGGGAGGAGCGCCTGAAGTATGAAAAAGTAGCGCACGAGCTGCAGGAGTCTTATACCAAGCTGCAGGAGCAATCCGAGCGGCTGACTGAAGTTGAGGAACAGTTGCGTGCGGCTGAACGGCTCGGCACGCTGGGTGAGCTGACTGCCAGTCTGGCCCATGAGGTGCGCAATCCATTGGCGGCGATCAAGGGCGCGACGGAAATTTTGCGCGACAGTTTTCCGCCGGACAGCAAAAATGCCGAGTTTGCCCGCCAGCTCATCTTTGATGTCGAACGCATCAACAAAGTGATCGAAAACTATCTCAGCATCGTACGTTCGAAGCCGGAGTCGGTGGAGTTTGACCTGGTGCAGGCGACGCGCGATACCATCCGCCTTCTCTCCACTCGGGCGCGCAAGGAGAAAAAGCAGCTCAAGCATGCCTTCCCGCGCTCAAAAGTCATCGTCACCGGCGATGAAATCAAGTACCGCCAGGTCATCATCAACCTGCTCATGAATGCCTTCAGTGCAAGTGAACCCGGCTCGGAAGTTCTGGTCACCATCGAGCGTCACGGTCGTGGTGAAAATGCTTTTGCCGAGGTTGTGATCTCAGACACCGGGTCGGGCATCCCGCGCGAGTATCTCGATAAAATCTTCAAGCCATTTTTCACCACCCGTAAGGACGGAACCGGCCTCGGGCTGCCGATCTCCCAGCGTATTGCCAAAGATTTCGGCTGGACGCTGGAAATAGAGAGCGATGAGGGCGTCGGTACCACGGTCAAGCTTACCATCCCCCTGCATCAGAAAAAAGTCGTACGCGAATAGAAAAGCCCGGCAGATGCGGGCTGTTCTTTCGATTCAGCGTGCTCTCACCACGAGACTCTGTTCACGCCGAAAATCACGGATAGACTGTCGTGGGGAAACGTGAAGGGAGCAATCCGGCGGCACTCACGTGGTCACGTAGTAGAAAACATTCGGCCGAAGCTCTTCGAGGTGGATGAACTTCTTGCCATCAGCACGTTCCTGGTTGGTTTGTGGTTTCTGAGCGCCTTTCGACAGGAAAAGCAGACCGGCTTCATTATCCGATACGCCAGCCTGGACAACGCGCACGCTGCCATCCTGCTCGCGCACCATGGCCACGACACCGAGCTGCTCCATTTTCGACAGCAGCTTGTCGAAATCCCGCTGTGGCAGCTCGAGCTCAGCCAGCACTTTGCTGAGCTTTTGCCGTTTTCTGGACAGATGCGAGGGCACCAGCCCCATCACCGGGCTGGGGGAGAATTCGACCATTTTGCCGCGAACAGAGTAGATGTCGTTGACACGGAAGTCTTCGCCCTCCCAGCGGGCGAGGATGTTCAGTTTCGGGAAGCGCAGAAAGTGGTTGGTCATGATGCTGAGTTGCAGGATATTGTTCTTCATGGCAGCCAGTCCGCGCAGATCACGGCGATAGAAGAAATGGAATTCATCCGTGGCTTTGAGCAGCATGCGCGAGTTGATGCCGGCTGCGCTGCCGACAGCGCCGAAGAAGTGATTTTTCAGCAGAGAGGCTTCGCGGGTATCGCGCGCCTTGCGCACATCGAGATCGAGAGGCGCGTACGGTTTGGTCCAGTACAGGAAGCGTTTGAGATCGCCCTTGAGCATTTTTGTCAGGGGCTGGGCACTGCGTACGGCGGCACGGAACTCTTTTTCCGCGCGTGGCACCGGGAAGCTGTCCTTTTTCCCGCAGCCGGCCAGGGCCAGGGTAACTGCGAGCACACCAAAACCCAACCTGCTGGCGAGCACAAATCCTTTATGCTTTTCTGAAATCACTGTTTATTCTCCTGTTATTGGGCACATTTTCCGGATATCCAGTTAACTCAGCTAAGGGGGCTCTGGCCCGGATACCGGCATGTGTCATTCCGGCCAAGCGCAGCGCCGTGCCGGGATCTCATCTTTTCTGGCACGTGCCTGAGTCTGGGAGATTCCGGTCTTCCGCTGCGCGGAAACCGGAATGACAGCTCTGGCGTAGGCACGTGCTGTTATCACCCGGTCTGGTTGAAAAGATGCAGCCGTGCTGAGTTAAGTGGATAACCCGAAATATGCCCAACAACAGGAGAATAAACAGTGATTTCAGGAAAGCATAAAGGATTTGTGCTCGCCGGCAGGTGGGGTTTTGGTGTGCTCGCAGTTACCCTGGCCCT
>DRLW01000341.1 GCA_011375275.1 Bacteroidota bacterium | reverse complement strand
TGATATCCTTTTGTTTTTTCATGAATAGAGCCTTCTAAACTCTGGCTATCCATTTAACTCAGCAATGTTGCATTTTTTCAGCCAGTCCGCCAGAGCACAGCACGTGGCTACACCAAAGCTGTCATTCCGGTTTCCCCACAAGGGAAGACCGGAATCTCCCTGACTCAGGCACGTGCCAGAAAAGATGAGATTCCGGCACGGCGCTTCGCTTGGCCGGAATGACACATGCCGGGGGCTGAGCCGAGCCCGGTTTGCTGAGTTAACTGGATACCCGGACTTCTAAACAGCAATTACTCCCCCCCTAACCTCCTACCGCCTAAACCCCTACTGCCTAACACCCCACCCCCACCGCTTCCGTTGCTTTTTCACTTTTAAAAACCATCGCCCGGGCCCGGGCAAATTTCGGTTTGAATACGCTGAACAACGCCGGCATCATCATCAGGGTGCCGAGACAAACGGTGATCATGGTCAGGGAAATGAGCCAGCCGAAGTACTGTATGGGTTGAAAGCCGGAAAAAATAAACACCATGAAGCCCAATACATTGGACATGACATCGTAGATGATAGCGCGGCCGGTCGTGAGCATGGTCGTCCGCGTTGCCTGTTCCAGGTTCCCTGAGCCGGCAAGCTCTTCGCGAAAGCGCGCGATGTAGTGGATGGCAAAGTCAACGCCGATGCCGACAGCGATGGCAGTGATGATCGCCGTGCCCATGTCCAGGCGGATGCCGAGGAACCCCATCAGCCCGAAGGTGAGCAGCGTGGCGATGACCAGGGGAGTGATCGCCAGCAGACCGCCGGCAAATGAGCGGTAGATCAGAGTGCAGAAGAGGAAGACCAGGAGCACGGCCATGATGATGTTCTGAATTTTGCCGATGGCGATGTAGCGGATCTGCGCCAGCCAGACCATGAGCATGCCGCCAAAATCACTTTTCATTTCAGGCTTGAGCTCATTCTGCAGATAAGACTGGAATTGCCGGTGCAGCCTCTTGTGATCTTCCTGCTCTGATGTGGTGATGTTGACGCGAATTTTTGCGCGCTGGTAGTCGTAATCCACCAGATTTTCGAAATCGCCCGGGTCCGCAGACATGGAATACAGCAGAAGGTACTGCGCGACCAGCTCCCTAGATTCCGGAATACGATCGAATTCCGTCTTTCCTTCGTTCATGACCAGATTCATCCGTTTCAGGATGTCGGCAAATGAGCTGGTATAGCCGACGCCCGGAAGGCTTTCAGCGTATTCCTGGAAAGCAGCCACGCGTCTGAGCAGGTCCGGGTCTTTGGCCTCATCAACTTCACCGCCTTCGATCATCACGTTCATGTAGCGGCCACCGCCGAGCTTGCTGTTGAAAAATTCAAAGGTCTCGTGGATGCTGTGCTCCGGCGGGAACATGCCGACGAAATCAGTGCCGACGCGAACTTTGCTGATGCCGATCATAGCCACCAGCACCAGCAGCAGAGAGATACCGAGTACCAGCCCGCGTTTTTTGACCGAAAAATCTGCTGCCGAGATCAGGAAGCGATCAAAGCGTGGGCTGTTGGCCGTGCGTGGGCTTTTTTCAGCTTTTTTCAAAAGGGACAGCACGGCGGGGATGAACGTCAGTGTGATGAAGAGGGTTGCCAGGATGCCCAGCGCAGTGATGATCCCGAATTCGCGGATGGAGGTAACCTTGAAAATGATCAGCGTTGCTGAGCCGAGAGCTGAGGTGATGCCTGTGAGCAGGATTGCCGGCGTAATTTTCTCCGTCGCCAGCCGGGTGCCGGTGAGGGCGTCGTTTTCCGCAACTTCCTCATAGTACCGGTGTACGACGTGAATGCCGTATGAGCTCGAAACCGCGACCAGCAGCATCGGCAGGGCTGAAGAGACCACCGTCATCGGCAGGCCGATGTGCCCCATCAGGCCCATGGTCCAGATGATTGCCAGCACCACAACGCTGAAAGGGATGAACACACCGCGCAGACTTCGGAAGGAGATGAAAAAACCGAACAACACCAGGAGCATGGCGATGGGCAGCAGCAATTCGACATCGTGCTGGATGCCGAGATCGATCTCCTGTGACATAATCGGGTCACCGGTGGCATAAATTTTTTCCGGCCCCTGGTAGCGCGCGATGATGTCCTGAACCTGGTCATACACACGCGCCTGGTCATAGTCCTTGGCGATGTTCGCGAAGATGATCGTCGATGTTTCATCCGTGGAAACCAGGCGGCCGTAGATCAGTTTGTTGGAGCGGATGTCGCGTTTTAGCTGTGCCATGGCTTCTGCGGTCTGCGGTACCTCCTCCATGAATGGCCCCACTTCGAGACCCCATTCCCGGCCCTTGATGTTGTTGGCTGTCGCCAGGCTGGTGATTTCGTCCTCATAGACGAGCTCGACTTTTTTCAGCTCTTCGGAAATATCGATGATCTTTTGCAGCGTACCCTTGTTGAAAATATTCTCACTCTCGATGCCGATCAGGATCATGTCCTTTTCGCCAAAAATATCTGAGAACCGATCGTTGGTTGCGATGATGGGATCATCCTTGGGAAGTTCGGCCTCGTCGCTGTTGCGCACTTCCAGTTTTGTCAGCCCGTAACCGAAATAGAGCGTGAGCAGGAACAGGCCGCTCAGCACCCATCTGGGGTAACTGGTTATGAGATGGGCAAACCTTTTCATGACATCTCCTTTTTATTTGTTTATCAAAAGGTTTTCTGTGTGGATATTTTTATGTTAAAATTATTTGATTTTCGAATTAATAGTCCAAAAAAAATCGGCTGTAGCTCGACAGCCAGAGGGCTATATTTTTGCCAGGCACTCCGTTAGTCTGGAACCTGCGAGTTGTGCAGGAAAATCGGGCAGCGTCTGGTATTGTGCACCAGCAAAGTTGTTGTGCAGATGCACCGGGTGTATGGCCAGCTCCGCCGGAAGCAAACCGTGCAAGCTGAAGATATTTTCATTCCACGGTTAGGAGACCGTTACGCCTGC
>DRLW01000340.1 GCA_011375275.1 Bacteroidota bacterium | reverse complement strand
CAGCAAACCGGGCCCGGTTCAGATACCGGCATGTGTCATTCCGGCCAGGCGAAGCGCAGTGCCGGAATCTCATCTTTTCGGTCACGTGCCAGAGTCTGGGAGATTCCGGTCTTCCGCTGCGCGGAAACCGGAATGCCAGCACTGGTGCAGGAACGTGCTGTTGTCAGGTGGTCTGATTGAAAAGATGCAACCATGCTGAGTTAAGTGTATAACCAGACTGAGAAATTCATAACTCACAAAAAAACAGGCCCAATCATCTCTTTCTCACACCGGCAACCCGGACACGCAGACGTGTCAAAACTTGTACCCTTTGACAGAGAGTCTGCGCCGGATTTCATTGATGATCTGCTTATATTCCCCGACCAGCTCCTGCGGCGCATCGATCGTATTCCACACGTCATCATCGGCCATTTTGAGCTGAACTTCAAACTGCAGTTTGCTCACCACCAGGGAAACCCGATCGCCCTGATAGCCGCGTGGCGACATATGCAGCAGAGCGCGATCGCGCGTTTGGATCGCTTCCTGTAAATCCGGATCATCCAGGCCTGTATCAACTCTGCGCCACTCTGTAACCAGCGCAGAATAGTCTTTGCGTGCGTCAGTATATTCGATCAAAAAACCGAACGAGTTCAGCGCAACGGTGGTCTGGCGCACGACATCGGCGCGAGTCGTGCGCGGGCCGATATCGAAAATCAGAGGCTCGACAGAACTCCCCTGGCGCTTAAAGAGCGAACACGAGCTGAACAGGATGACAGCCAGCACTGGCAGCCAGAAACGGACAAGTGCACTTCGCAGCTTGGAATCATTCACCGATTTTTTCTCCTCGTTTTAGCCGGTCAATTCAAAGCCAGGGTTCAACACACCTCGCTGACAGACCGGGTTAGGGGGCCCGCTACCTCACTGCTCGCTGGAGTTCACCCTGCCGGCAATACGCTCGTTGCTCAAAGAGGTGAAACGGAACTGGTTTTATCTCTGCATAAAATACACTTTTCGGTGTTCAGGGACAAGTTTTGCGCACAGTACAACATTATTTTAATAAACAAAATTCTCGCGAGTTCCCCAATCCGGCGTACAGCACTCCCGAACCGAGGAGATCCCGGCTCAGCCTCGCGCGTTACAGGTGGCATGAAACCAAAAGGCTGCAAACTTGAAACGGAGATCCCAGCGTTACAAACACTCCGGTGAACAAAACTTTCAGATCAGAGATCAGCTTTCATCGTACTGGCATGGTGCTAGCCGGGTTTGGTCTCCCGGGCATTTTTCGCAAATAAACAAGGCCATAAAAACAAAAAGGCGGCCCTCCGGAGCCACCTTTTTGTTTTACATAAATTACTGATCGTTTTAACGATTGGGATCGATCAAAGGATTGGACTGCAGTTCGGCATCGGTGATCGGCAGCAGAACTCCGGGCTGAGTATATGCGTCGGAGGTCGTTTGCCACATTGGGTCCTGAATACCGAAGCGATACATATCATTGAGGCGACGGCCCTGGATGAACAGATTGGCATGCCGCTCATAGACGATCATATCACCAACGTCTTCAGTCGTAATTTCCGGCAGACCGGCGGCAGTACGCATCACGTTCAGATGGTTACGGGCAGCATCCGTATCACCCTGTGCATACAGAGACTCAGCGATGATAAGGTGCATTTCTGCAGCAGATGTGACGGTAATCGGGGCCCAGTCAGTACTGCCACGCGAACCGCTGTCCTTGAACTCAGCAACTGCCGCGGCAGCGCGCGGATCTTCCGAACCCGAGATGGGATCGACAGGGATGGCGCCGATGGTCAGCTCTTTACGGCCATTCACCTGCCAGGAGAAATCGTTATCACCCTGGCCGGAACCAAACGTGAGCTGGAAACGATAGTCGTTACTGCCCATCAAGCCGAGAGCCTGCTGAGCGTCATCGGCACCAGCATCGACGAAGCCGTTTGCAGGGGTAGAACCGGCTGGGTTGAGCAGGTCCCAGATCGCCATGGCATGTTTGGCGCGGGCGCGCAGGCTGATGATATCTGCTTTCAGGCCATCATCTGTCGCCGTATTGAAAGCAGCGGTCAGGTGAGCGATAGCATCTTCATAAACCTGACGCATGTTGGCTTTGCCGAGATTGGGAGCGGGCTCGGTTTTATCCGAGAACGTCCAATCATCAAACCAGTCCGCGATATACACGCGGGTCAGTCCGGCCAGCAGATGCGCCCGGGCCAGAATATTATCATCCTCCAGCTCACCCTTTTCCTTGAAGCCGGACAGGATAGTAACAGCATTATCCGAGGTCCAGCGACCTTCGTGCAGGAACTTCATGGCATTGTCGGTGAATTCGTTTCCGGCGAATGCCACGTTGCCGAAATCGAGCTCGCGCCATGCGTCCCGGGAGCCGATCCAGGTGACTTCATCGGTGGCGGTGATCAACGGAGCCAGGCAGTAGCCGACACCGACAGAGGTGGTGCGCAGCGCGCCGCTGGCGATAGCAGCGGCTGCAGTCGGGTTCTGCAGGTCCTGCTCGAGCAGGTCGTTCGGGTTTTCAACATCCAGCGGGTCTTCGCACCCCATGCTGCCGAGAGCGAAGAGAGCAGCGATGCCGACGACAAGCAGAGACGACAGCGCTCCTGAGTTGCCGTACAGCTTTTTTCTATTTTTCATATTCTTTCTTCCTCGTCTTTTAAGAATTAAAAACCAACTTTGAGAGAGAAGACAAACTGGCGCGGGATCGGGAAACCAAACGCATCGACTCCAGTGAGGAAGTTGTTGTTGGTTCCGCCGCCGCTGCGCCGGCTGATCGCGTTGTTTTCCGGGTCGGTGCCTGAGTAGGACGTAAACAGGGCGATGTTCCGGCCGGCAAAACTCAGCGTTGCATTGCGCAGACCGAAGCGTGCAGCCAGGTTCCGCGGCACATCATAGGCAATGCTCAGCTCTCTCCAGCGAACGAAGTCCGCTTTTTCGATGGTATTCAATCCACTATAGGGTGACAGAGCGAGGTATTCACGCACCCACTCATTGGCTGCATTGAGGCGGTCTTCTGCGCTGCTTTCCGGATTGAGCAGAACCAGCTCGCGTGCAGCAGCATCCGGCGTGTTGCGGCCAATCAGACCGTGGGATTTACGGAATGCGTCGGTCAGGTTGTTGACATAGAAGTCGCCTGCCTTGTATTCAAAAACAGCGGCAAGACGAAAACGCTTCAGGAAGCCAACGTTCAGGCCAAAGTTTCCGGACCAGTCCGGGGTCGGCTTGCCGAGATAGTTGTCGAGAAAATCGCCATCGCCATCTTCATCGAGCAGAACCGGACGGAACGAGGTCGTGCTGCGAGGATCGCTGAAGAAGGCCAACAGCTCTTCGCGGCTCTCGGGTACGTTGTCGCCGTTGAGGTCGATCGGGTATTCCAGGCTTCTGTCAAGCTTGGCACCGAGGTGTGCTCCAGGCGCATAGCCTTCGGCAACCCAGTTACGATAGCGCGGATAGGAACCACCAGCCTTCAGGGGCGGAGCGCCACCGAGATCGGTGATTTCTTCCTGCAGATAAGCTGCAGTAGCGAAAACATCGACGCTCAGATTTTCTTTCTTCATTGCTGCAAACCGAACGCTGATGTCCATACCGTTGGCAACCAGCTCACCGATGTTATCGAGCTGCTGGCGCAGGAAGCCACCGGAAATGGGGAACTGGCGCAGCACCAGGGCATCGGAAACAGTGCGGTCCCAGTAAGTAAACTCGAAACCGAGTTTATCATTCAGGATACCGGCTTCAAAACCAACTTCGTATTCGGTAGAAACTTCGGGTTTCAGATCAGGATTACCCAGGTTGCCGGGAGTCAGACCCGGGCCGGCCGGGGATGATTCGGGCACAAAGGTCGTCAGTGCGTCAAAAGCACCCGGCTGCTGGCCGGAAGCCCCGACGGCAGCACGCAGACGCAGGGTCGAGATACCCATATCATTCAGGCGCGAGCTCATCGCTGTCGGGATAAAAGAGATACTGACTTTCGGGTAGGCCTGGGTGGTGAAACGGGAACCAAAAGCACTGTTGGCATCATAGCGAATACCTGCGGTCAGATACAGATAATCCTTGAAACCAACCTGCTCCTGGAAAAACCAACCTGCGTTGATGATTTCCAGAAAACCGGAGGTCGCGGTCTGGTTATCCGTTCCGCTCAGGGTCTCGATACCCGGTCCGGGGAAAACCTGGCCAAAGCCGGCAGATGAATTGGTCTGGGTGATGAAGCCCTGAAAACCAGCGACGAAAGACGAGTTGAAGTCTTTCATAAACTGCTTGTTCCAGTTCGCCTTAACATCCAGGGTCCATTCTTTTTGATCAAAGTTCCAAATATTGATCGAACCATCGGTCTGGGCTCCGGTCTTGCCGTCAACATTCCAGCGGAAAGGACGATAAGACACGGCACGCTGACGGGTATAATCGAGCCCTGCAGTTGCATCCAGGGTCAGCTCTTTGGTCAGCTTGTAGTTTGATGCCAGGCTGACGAAGATGTGCTCGGTGTCTTCACTGTTTTCCTGATACGTGGTTTCACGCACCGTGGCGAAAGCGACCTGTCCCATGGGGTTACTTTCAGAAACCCACTCAGGCTTGCCGAACTGGGCCAGGGAGAGCACACCGTAGATGTTGTTGTTGTTATCCGGTGTTTCCTGACGGGTATTGGTATAGCCCGTGCTGATGCGGAAGTTCAGCTTATCCGTCGGCGTAACGTTGACGTTGGCGGAAAACTGGCCTCTGCGGTTGAGGTCATTCGCACCACCAACAGGAAGGCCGGCCGGGTTGGAGGCTGTCGCGAAATCAGCAGGTTCCGGATTAAAAGGGCCGTCGGTGATGTTAAAGCGACCGCTGACGAAATAGGTTACGCCTGTACCGCCACCGCTGACAGAGAGAGAATAGGTCTGTCCCAGTCCTGTGCTGAACAGGCTGTTGGCGAAATCGCGCGTCACCAGCTCCCAGGGACGAACCGTAAAACCGAACACGGAAGACATTCTGTCAGCCTGCTCCTGGGAACGGGCAAAGCCAACGTTGGGCTTGATGCGCGAGGGATACGAAATCATGTTTTGCTCGATTTCGAGGGTAAACCGCGGCTTGGAGAACTGGCCTTTTTTGGTAAAAATCTGGATGATACCGTTCGAGGCCTGCGTACCATACAGCGTTGCGGCTGCCGCACCCTTCAGAATCTCGATACGCTCGATCGAAGCCGGGTTGATGTCATCGAGACGGGAAGCAACCCCGCCACCCCCAGCGATAGAAAAACCAGCGCCGGCATTGACACGAACACCATCGACATAAACGACAGGCTCGTTGGTCTGGGACAAACTGGCGCTACCGCGGATACGAATCCGGGCGCCTTCACCGGTCAGACCACCCGAGGGCAGAATATTGACGCCGGGCTCGCGTGCGCTCAGCATTTCAGAAACCGTTGTAATCGGTGCATCCGCCAGTTTATCGGTGTTGATCGTGGAAACCGTGTTCCCGAGCTTGCGTTTTGCCGAGGCAACGCCTGCACCGGTCACGACAATTTCATCGAGCTGCAGTACGGTTTCGCCGAGCTGGAAATTGAGCTCAACAATCGCACCGCCGCTGACCGTCACCTTCTGCGACTTGGTCTTGTAGCCGATGAAACGCGCTACCACGGTATGCTCACCGGCAGGGACATTGGGGATCGTGTACTCACCGTCTGCATTAGTCGCAGAACCGAGGTCCAATCCCTGTACCAGAACACTTGCTCCCGGCAAGGCTTCACCCGATATCTCGTCGATAACCTTACCGGCTATCGTTCCTTTCTGCGCCAGGGCAAGACCGGGCAAAATCAGAACGAGAGCACCATAACTCAGGAGAATACGAATAGATCGCAGCATACTCCTCCTCCTCTCAAAAGGGGTGCATGAACAGAACAGCGCAGACCTGCCGTGCTCCGCAAACCGGGTCTGATGTTGTTCATCGATCATGAATGATACTGAATTGTTCGCTGCCTGCATCCTGGAAGGCAGAACAGAAAATATGAAATGAATACCACATCAGGCCTCTTCATGTTTGCAGAAACAAACCCTGAGTGCAGTACTTATTTCCTGGACTGAAACATTCACCGGATTCGGCTTCCGGCTCTATCTTAGTGCTGTGTCCCTCTGATTTTGACACGTTTTGCCGAATCCTGTGGCGTTCCGGCTACTCTCCGGCAGCCGTACAAATTCTATGTGGTGATCATATTTTGAAGGTTTCTTGCTGTGCAGCGGAGATGTCTTGCTCTTGAACCTGGACACTGCATCGGGGAATGCAGCCATGTACACATATCTGAATTTCGAATTTTCTCGCCAACCGGTCGTGTACTTCTGGTGCTCATGGGGTTCACATCGTTAAAAAAGCGGGGCAATACTCACCGGGGGCTTCGGGGTGATGAACCTGATATCACGTCACCGTTTTGCTTCAGTACCCGGGAATCTGGATATGACCTATTCGAAAAACTCATAATAGTCATAATCGTCGTCTTTCAGCAATGAATATGCCATATCGACTTGAAAACTGAGGTTTCACGCTAAACCGCTTTAACTCATAGCCATAACCCGGGCAGACTACCGGCCAGGCAAAGCATATCTATGCAAGAAGTTGCATGAAAATAAACGAAGTTTTGCACATTGGAGAGAAAATAGCGTGGCAGAGATGACGTGCATGCAACCATTCAGCTATCGCCTCAGGCCCATCATCATTCCGGCCGGAGCTGAGCGAAATGGCGGCATTCTCTCAGCCGTGGAGATGCCTGGGATCCTCTTTCCGCGGTCTGACGATCGCGAGTTTTTCACGGGATGGTGAGTGGACAGGGCTTTGCGGGGACAACAGGATAGCCAGTGATTTTACTCCCCGGCTGTTATTTTGCGGGACCCGATTTTCTGTTCATTCATCGATAAATCGGGCTAAAGACATGCGGATTTGACGGATTTGCTCTTCCATCTCGCGCAGACGTTTTTCCAGTTTCTGCCGCTGAACGGCACTGATGCCTGCGTCCGGGCCGTCGTTTTGCTGCCGGCCGGGCGACGAGCTGGTTATAAGAGCATTTTTCAGGATAGTGCCGTCATACGGCATATTACTGGCGACTACCGGTATGCGTACCTTCTTTTCCCCTCGAATGATATCGAGTATGACCTCATCACCGGGTTTTGCTTCGCGGACGAAGTATT
This sequence comes from Bacteroidota bacterium, assembly GCA_011375275.1. Lineage (GTDB taxonomy): Bacteria > Zhuqueibacterota > Zhuqueibacteria > Zhuqueibacterales > Geothermadaptataceae > Geothermadaptatus. Next base: position 75 of record DRLW01000340.1, on the reverse strand, counting down.
TCAAAGCAAAATAATCGACAAGCTCCTTGCCGTTGAACGCTGTGATGACATCTCCGATCTGCACGCCCGCCTGCT
>DRLW01000339.1 GCA_011375275.1 Bacteroidota bacterium | reverse complement strand
CTGTCGCAGAAGTATGGCGTGATGGGCGTCCCCAAAACCGTGGCCAATGAGCAGGGAGCTGCAGAAGGAGCGGTTCCGGAAACCCATCTGCTCGAACGCATCAAGAGTATTCTCGCTTCATAAATCGAGGCCGGCCCTCTTCTCCAGAAGAGGGTCCGGCTTTTTTTGCACCGGCTCCGCTACTCTGCAGCCTTCCGTTTTTCCTCAGCAGCCGGTCGAGCGAAAAAATTCCGATGTTTGCAATCCCTTTGATAGTTATCCCTATTTATTCAATCGATTTTTTCATAAAATTACAGTTGTGCGTGCGGACAGGCAGGATAAATCTTCTTCATAATTTAATCCTTCTGCTCTGCTAAGCCGAACATCTTGGCGTTGACCTGAATTCAGCAGAAGGCGAAGTGAAGGGACAGCCGGTATCTCGGCTGCGCTCGTGTGCTGCCAAGCGAGCGGTGTGACGAGATGACACCAGAACCGTCATTCCGATTTCCCCGCAGGGGAAGACCGGAATCTCCCAGACTCATGCACGTGACCGAAAAGATGAGATTCCAGCGCTTCGTTCGGCCGGAGTAACACATGCCGGTATCTGGGCCAGCCCGGTTGTTAGTTGAGTTAGCTGGATACCCGGATGTGACGAGAGGTAAAACGTTTAAAGACAATCGTTGAGTAGGATAATAGCAAAATTGATGCATATTTCAGGTTAGTGACACGCTACCCTCAGGAAAGGAGATTTCCATGTCAGACCAACTTAAAATCACCGACAGCCGCACCGGCAAAACCTATGATATTCCCATCAAGGACGGTGCGATCAGGGCGATGGACCTGCGCCAGATCAAAGTCAGCGACGATGATTTTGGCATCAAGTCATACGACCCTGCGTTTAAGAACACAGCCTCCTGCATCAGCCGGATCACGTACATCGACGGTGACAAGGGTATTTTGCGGTATCGCGGCTATCCCATCGAGCAACTGGCTGAAGGCAGCACCTACCTCGAAGTGGCCTATCTGCTGATCAACGGCGAGCTGCCCACGCGGGCGCAGTACGAAGAGTGGGAACACAACATCAAAATTCACACATTGCTGCATGAAAACACCAAGAAGTTCATGGATGGTTTTCACCATGACGCCCACCCGATGGGCATGCTGGTGAGCACGGTCAGCGCTCTGTCCACGTTTTATCCGGATGCAAAAAACATCAGCGACCCGGAGTCCCGCAGGCTGCAAACCTACCGGCTGATCGGCAAAATGCCGACGATCGCGGCTTTTGCCTATCGCCACATGATGGGTCTGCCGTACATCTATCCGGACAATGAGCTGAGCTATACCGGCAACTTCCTCAACATGCTCTATCGTATGACCGAGCGCGAGTACAAGCCGGATCCGGTGCTCGAACGCGCGCTGGATATTCTCTTCATCCTGCACGCAGATCACGAGCAGAACTGCAGCGCCAACGCCATGCGCAGCATCGGCAGCTCCCAGGCTGACCCGTACGTTGCCACCGCAGGAGCGGCCGCAGCGTTGTATGGCCCGCTGCACGGCGGCGCTAACGAAAAAGTCCTGCGCATGCTCAACGAAATCGGTTCCGTGGACCGTATTCCGGCATATATCGACAAAGTCAAATCCGGTGCTGTGCGCCTGATGGGCTTCGGGCACCGCATCTACAAAAATTATGATCCGCGTGCTCGCATCATCAAACAGACTGCGGACAAGGTTTTTGAAGTCACCGGCCGCAATCCGCTGCTGGACATCGCTCTGGAACTGGAACGCATTGCCCTTGAGGACGACTATTTCATCGAACGCAAGCTGTACCCGAACGTGGATTTTTACTCGGGTATTATTTACCAGGCCATGGGTTTCCCGACCGACGCGTTCACCGTGCTGTTTGCTATTCCGCGCACCTCGGGCTGGATCGCCCAGTGGGAAGAGATGCTCAACGACTCGGAACAGAAGATCGCCCGGCCGCAGCAGATTTATCTCGGTGCAGACAAGCGCGATTTCATCCCCATGTCGGATCGCGGATAAGGTATGGAAAACCTTGCGGAGGCTCGACCGCCTTCGCAAGGTTATTCCGGCAGTGCTGAAGCGATACGTTCGCGGGCGGTTTTCATCAGCTCGGGGAGTGCTGCCGGTGTTTTATCCGGAGCTGGAATCGGCGGGTGGATGATCATCCGGGCATGCCCGGGCATCAGGGCGAGAGACCGCGCCGGCAGGATGTCGCGCGTTCCCACCAGCGTTATCGGCAGGACCGGCAACCCCAGGTCCTGCGCCAGGCGAAAGGCCCCCTTTTTGAACGGCAGCAGGTTACCGTCCAGACTGCGTGTCCCCTCAGGAAAAAAGATCACCGAAACACCATCGACGATGCGGCGCTTTGCCTTTTCAAGCGCGTGCAGGGCTTTTTCCGTATTGCGCCGGTCGATGAAAATATGCCCCATCTTTTCACAACTATAGCCGATCACCGGTATCTTGTGAATTTCCTCCTTCATCACCCATTTGATGTCGATATCGAGCCAGCCGTAGAGCACTAAAATATCATAGTTGCTCTGATGGTTGACGACGATGATGTACGACTGTTTGGCATCGATATGCTCTCTGCCGTGCACGGTCACGCGCATCGGCGTCAGCAGAGCGAGCAGGCGCGCCCAGTTTCTCCCTGCCCAGCGACCGGCGAGATGGGCATATCCCAGTACGGACAACAGAATCGCAAAGGCTCCGAAGAGCGCCGTGAGCAAAGCGAGCAACGGGATGAAAATGAGCCATGTATAGAGGACATAGAGCAGCGGGGGCTTGCGAGGTGTCATACGTATCCTGTTTCGTAAACTGATGCTGTCAATTCGGTCATCCTGCCGGAATTCGTAACCGCCTGGTGAACCCACCTTTCTTCAGTTTCTCCCCCTCTTCGCCAGCCCGAATACGGCTATGGAAAAGATGTAGCCGATGTGGCAACACTTCGGGAGATGCCGTAGCCGAAGTGGCAACACTTCGGGCGCACCCAAGGCCGGAACTCTTGCGAGTTCCGCTACTGGCCCCGGAAAATATCAGGCAGTGAGCTCAAGATAACACAGGCAGGCATTAAATCAAGGGAAAAAGCCAGCTCCCTGTGCCGGCCGGGGGATAAAGCGGGCCAATGCGTTCTTGCAGAAATCCGGTGGCATTTCATCTCTTGCAGAGTTCGCAAAGCAGGCATGGAACCACCTCAAAACATGAAAGAGCCTGCATGCTCTGCGAGCGCAGCGTGAGATAAAAAATACGGCTCTTCCTCGAATCGTGTGGGATGAGATCCCGGAATCTCATCGCTATAGATGCGTTCTATCGGGACAGCCGGTATCCCGTTGCGCTTGTGTACTGCCGCAGGAGCGGCAAGAGGAGCGTCACACCGCACAGGAGCGGTGTGACGACAGGAAAGTTTGTAGTGCACGCTTCAGCGTGCCTGAAAACCGCTCATTCCACCAAGTGCCCCCGGCAAGATGCAGGTCTCCGCATCTCAAAAAAGACGGCAACTACGTCGGTGATAACCACCCCACACCATCGGAGCAAGAGCCAAAAATACGATTGCGTCAGTTTTCTCAGGACTCACGACTTTTTCAGCCGATGGGCATCGAGCACGGCGATGGCCGTCATGTTCACCACGTCTTCCTCGTTAGTGCTGCCGATCTGTACCACATGCACGGGATTGCGCATGCCCATCAGGATAGGCCCGACGGCTTCGGCTTTACCGAGATGCTGGATCAATTTATAGGCGATGTTGCTGCTCTGCAAGTCAGGAAAAAGCAGCACGTTGGCTCCGTCTTTGAATGCAGTGAAGGGATAGGTTTCCTGCACAATCTCCGGAGAAACAGCCGTATCCGCCTGCATTTCCCCATCAACGACCAGCTCGGGGGCACGCTCACGGATGAGCTGCAGCGCCTGCTGTACTTTTGTGACCAGCGGGTGCTTCACACTGCCGAAATTCGAGAACGATAACAACGCCACGCGTGGCTCGATGCCCAGATGGCGGGCTTCCTCTGCAGCCAGCAGGGCAATTTCAGCCAGGTCTTCACTGCCCGGCTCCACGTTGACAGTTGTGTCGGCGAAAAAGTACACCTTGTCTTCGAGCACCATGGCGTACATGCTGGCCACTTTTTTCACGCCATCGCGCATGCCGATGACCTGCAGGGCCGGGCGCAGTGTTTCCGGATAGTGATGTGTCAAGCCGGAAACGATACCATCGGCATCGCCCATGCGCACCATCATGGTACCGAAATAATTGTGATCCGTCTCGATCAGGCGGCGGGCATCGTAGCGCGTCATGCCTTTGCGCTTGCGCAGTTCATACAGAGCATCGATATAGGTCTGCCGGCCGGAGAACTCCAGCGGATCGATAATCTCGACGCCTCCGTGCAGGCGCAGCCCGAGTTCGGCGATCACTGCTTCGATGCGTGCTTTGTTGCCGATCAGAATCGGTGTTGCCAGCCCTTCGTCGAGAACGATATCGCAGGCACGCAGGACCGTCGCGTTTTCGCCTTCAGGATAGACGATGCGCTGCGGTTCTTTGCAGGCCCGATTGATGATCGTGCGCATGAATTTGTGCGCACCACCGAGACGGGCTTCCAGCTCTTCGCGGTATTTCTTCAAATCGATGGTCTTGCGTGCGACCCCGGTCTTCATCGCTGCCTCGGCCACAGCCGGGGCAACCCAGAGCAGTACGCGCGGATCAAAGGGTTTGGGAATGATATACTCCCGTCCGAATTTCAGCCCGCTGGTGCGGTAGGCTTTGACGACGGAATAAGGGATATTCTCCTTGGCCAGGGCGGCCAGAGCGCGGGTAGCGGCTTTTTTCATCTCCTCGTTGATCGTGGTTGCGCGTACATCCAGCGCGCCGCGGAAGATGAACGGAAATCCGAGCACATTGTTGACCTGGTTGGGATAATCCGAACGCCCGGTCGCCATGATGCAGTCCGGTACCGCAGCGACAGCATCCTCGTAGGTGATCTCCGGGTCCGGGTTGGCCATGGCAAAGATGATCGGCGGGCGGGCCATGCTGCGCACCATATCCTGCGTGACAACTCCGCCCTTTGACAAACCGAGAAAAACATCCGCGCCGCGCATGGCATCCGCCAGGGTGCGGGCTTCGGTTTCGATCGCCATCTCCTCTTTGAACGGGTTCATGCCGGCCTCGCGGCCCTTGTAGATGACGCCCCGCGAGTCGCACATGGTCACGTTTTCCGGCCGGGCACCCAGGGAAATGTAGTACTTTGCACACGCGATGCCGGACGCTCCGGCGCCATTGACCACAAGCTTCACCTCGCTGATGTCTTTCCCAACCAGTTCAAGGGCATTGAGCAGCGCAGCCCCGGAAATGATCGCCGTGCCATGCTGATCATCATGAAAAACCGGGATGTTCATCTCCTTTTTCAGCGTCTCTTCGATATAAAAGCACTCCGGCGCTTTGATATCTTCGAGGTTGATACCGCCGAACGTCGGCTCCAGCAGCTTCACTGTGCGAATGATATCGTCGGCATCGTGGGTGTTGAGTTCGAGATCAAACACATCGATATCTGCGAATCGCTTGAACAGGACACCCTTGCCTTCCATGACCGGCTTGCCTGCTTCAGGACCGATATCACCCAATCCCAACACGGCCGTACCGTTGGATACGACGGCGACGAGATTGCCTTTGGCTGTCCAGTCATAGACGCGGTCGCGATTTTTTTCGATTTCGAGACAGGGAATCGCCACACCCGGCGTATAGGCCAGAGACAGGTCCCTCTGGGTGACGCACGGCTTGCTGGCGACAACCTCGAGCTTGCCGGGACGGCGGCCCTCATGGTACCGCAGCACTTCTTCTTTGTCTATCATGATTTCACCTCATTCTGTATGTCCCCCTGCTCCATACACCAAAGCCTGACGAATGGATGCAGAGAGTGCTGAAGGTATTTCTCCGGATTCTTTTCGCCCTTTCTTCGTGCGAAATGCGCTGAAGTATGCAGAATATGAATTTTAAATCCTCGCCCGCGCTGCAAAAAACCACCAGATGGGGATGCGCTTCCGGCACGCCGCCTTTCCCGCTCCGGCGATCCGTGAGAAGCGATACGCAAGGCCCGCACTACCGGCCGGCTCATCCCCCCAACCTTGCAGAAAGATCAAGAAACGTGCCATGGAAAGACCAGTCGTAACTTGAAAATTCATAAACAATTACAAACAACTATTTATTCCCGCATTCCCGAGGTTAAGAATTCCCGCGGATGCGCTCGCAAAAACGGGAAAAGCCTTTGCTTTTTGCACAAAAAATATTAGACTTTGCTAATGCGAACGCGGGTGAAAATCCGCGTTCCGCACAGAATGTCCGGCCCGAGCCAGGGCTGTTTTTCCATCAACTCGCAGACAAACAACACGAAGACCCGACACCATCGCACGGAGTAACCTGTGGAAGAAAATATACCCGCCCATATCGTCCCGCTGGAAGCACGCCAGCAAACGGAGATGATCGGCCTGTACTGTGATCGCATAGAAAAAGCTGTTCAACAGAGCGCAACATACCAGGATGCTGTCCAGATCGTGGAAAGCGAATGCAAGGCTTTCAGCCAGGAGTGTAAAAGCGAAATTTTACAAAAAACCCTGCGCCGTATCGCGCAGGATATCGTCAGAAAAAAATGGACCAGTGAGCGATGATCACCAAAGAAATTTACATCGAAGACCTGATCAAAGAAGTGCCGGGAGCCGTGGCTTTTCTGATGGAACGCGGCATCAAGTGCATCGCCTGCGGCGAGCCCATCTGGGGTACGCTGGAAGATGCTGCCAAAGAAAAAGGTTTTTCCGATGCCGAGATCGACCGCATCGTGCAGGAGCTGAACCAGCTTTCCGGAGAGCAGGCGTCATAAATTTTTCAGGCTGAAGTTGGGAAAAGCTTCCCCGGCTTTCCAGCCAGCTCCGGAGTGCTGCCTGCTGTCAACCCGGCCGTTACCGGCGCAACCAGGGACGAACAAGAGCAGTCGTCCCCGAAAGCGGGTATCAAGCCGGGGGATCATACCACCCCGCCACCTTGCTCTGGCTGGGATGATGCGGGGGGCGTATGCTTCGCGTGCGCCCGGCGTTGCCCGGCAGCAATGATGCGAGAAGGTGGCACCCTATTCCAGGCGACGCCAGGGTTCCGGCCGCCGGATTTTTCCTGCACATGTGCTCAGGGCTGCCTGCTAAAGCTGCAAACCGGTTCGTAATTCATCCCGTTTTCTTCACAAATTACCCGACAGGATACCATGCCAACTCCCCAGTCTCTCGATGCGATCTTCCGCCCCCGGTCCGTTGCTGTGATCGGTGCTTCCACACGTCCCGGCGCTATCGGCCGGGTTATTTTCGAAAAACTTCTGGCTTCGGATTTCAACGGGCCGGTGTTTCCGGTGCACCCGAAAGCAGAGTTCGTCCGCTCTGTGAAAACATATCCCGGCATCGGCGCTGTGCCGCAGCAGGTCGATCTTGCGATCATCGCTGTCAAGCGTGAGCATGTGCAGGCCGTGGTGCAGGAGTGTGCTGAAGCCGGTGTCCGCGGCCTGATCGTGGTCACCGCCGGTTTTCGCGAGGTCGGCGAGGAGGGGCGTTTGCGTGAGGAAAAAATTCTCTCCATCGTGCGCGAGCATGGCATGCGCATGGTTGGCCCGAACTGCATGGGCGTGATCTGCACCGATCCCGAGGTTCGTCTTGATGGCACTTTTGCTCCCACCATCCCACTGCCGGGCAATATCGGCTTTGTCTCCCAGAGCGGAGCCCTGGGCGTCACCATTCTCGAATACGCCGCCAGTCTGAATCTCGGTGTCTCCATGTTCGTCTCCATCGGCAACAAGGCGGATATCGCCGGCAACGACGTCCTGGCATACTGGCAGAACGATGAGTCTGTGGATGTGATCCTGATGTACCTCGAGAGCTTTGGCCGGCCACAGGAGTTTGTCAAGCTGGCGCGGGAGATCAGCCGCCAAAAACCGATCATCATCGTCAAGTCCGGCCGCACCAGCAGCGGAGCGCGTGCGGCTTCCAGCCATACCGGCGCCCTGGCGGGTACGGACGTTCTCTACGATGCCATGTTCCGGCAGTGCGGCATCATCCGCGCCGACTCGATCGAGGAGATGTTTGATTTTGCCATGGGCTTTGCCAACCAGCCGCTGCCGGCAGGAAACCGCGTCGCCGTGATCACCAATGCCGGCGGCCCGGCCATCATGGCCGCCGATGCCTGCGAAAACCTCGGTCTGGAGCTGCCGGCCCTGAGCGAAGCCACACAGGCAAAGCTGCGCGAACGCGTTTCTCCGGAAGCCAGCACAACCAACCCGGTCGATTTGCTCGCCGGTGCTGACGAGACCGATTTCCAGTTCGCGCTGCAGTGCGTGCTCGCTGATCCCGGCATCGACGCGGCGATTGTCATCTTCGTGCCACCGCTGATCACCGATCCCCTGCATGTGGCGCGTTCGATCTCTTCGGTCACCGCCAACGCCGGCAAGCCGGTAATGGGCTGTTTTATGGGCGTGAAAGGCATCGCGCGCGGCGTGGAGGAGCTGAAACGGCACGACATTCCGGCCTATGCCTTCCCCGAGAGTGCGGCCAAGGCTCTGCATGCCATGCATGCCTACCAGCAGTGGCGCTCCCGACCCACCGGCGAACCACGCAAATTCCACATCGATTCTGAAAAAATAAGCCGCATTATCGCTGCAGCACAGGCGCAGGAGCGCGACTTCCTCAGCGACGACGAGGCCATGCACGTGCTGCGCGCATGCGGCATCCCCTCGGCAGAGACCCGCATCGCTCATGATGAGGAAGAGATCCTTCGGGAAGCCCGGGGCATCGGTTTTCCCGTGGTACTGAAGCTGTCCAGCCGTAAAGTTTTGCACAAAACAGAACACAACGCGGTGAAAGTCGGCCTGCGCGATGAAAAAGAACTGCGCCAGGCGATCGCCGAGCTGGAGCAGACGGTTTCGCATCTGGGCATCGGGACAGGCGATTACTGCTTTCTGATTCAGGAGATGGTTCAGGGCGGGCGCGAGGTGATGTTTGGCTGCACCCGGCAGGAAAATTTCGGGCCACTGCTTGCCTTTGGCCTGGGCGGCATATACGTCGAGGTCTTCCGCGATGTATCCCTGCGCATCGCGCCGATTCTTCCGCAAACCGCACGCGAAATGGTCGAGTCCATCAGGGGCTATGACATTCTCAAAGGCGTACGGGGCGAAACCAGTGTCGATATGGATATCCTGGAGGAAACCTTACTTCGCCTCTCCCAGCTCGTCTGCGAGCACGGGGAAATTACCGAGCTGGACATCAATCCCTTCCTCGCTTTTCCCGAGCGTTCCCGTTGCAAAGCCGTGGATGCGCGCATCGGCATTGCTTTGCAAAAGTAAGAACAAACGCCCCTGTTTTGTTGAAAACGGGAAAAAACCGTACACCCGGCATGGGATGAAAAGCGCTCAACTTATTGAAATTTATGAGTTAATACCGACTCCTTCACAGCCCTGCACTCGTGGGTATAGCTGGCACGCAATTTGGATTCCTGACAGACAAATACTTCTGGCTGCCAGAGCCAGGCGATCTCCCCCTGCGCAACCCGGCGAACAGACTGCGCCGGTCTGCTGGCGGCACGCCCGCCAGAGATGTTGCCGGCCGGGGCCGTGTTCCCGCCCGTGACGGGCACAAGCCGGACGGGCGCCATGCAAAGGAGGTGTGCAATGCAAGTCCAGCTCACCCGCGAAGAGTTCAACCTTCTCCTCCCTCTCATCGAAGACCGCATTGCCGAATACTATGTCGAAATCCGCCACGCTGATGTTTCCGGCTACAAAGAAGATCTCAAAATCAAAAAACGACAACTGCAGCACGTGCATGAGCTGCTGATAACAGCGCATGAGAATCCCACCGATTTTTCTGCTGAAGATGCTGAAACACTTCGCTCGTTGATCACAACCATTTTAAACGAACTGCCGGCCGAAATCCGGCGCAGCCAATCTTCGCACTGGCGGGAAAAATTAAAAAAAGAAAAAAAGATGCTGCATACGATTCTGAATAGACTGAAAACAACAGCCGGGCCTTCTTCCATCGACTCTGCTTCGCCGTGACCCGGAGACAAGCCAAAAAAACAAAACGTCACCTTACCGCTGGCCGCTGAAACAGGCCATCCTGTTCGAACGTGCACCCGGCAAAAACAACGGGCGGTCGAAACTTAGTGGAGAATCACCATGAAAAATAGCCTGCCTGTTATCCTGATCCTGCTCATTTTCTTGCTACCCAACACCGCCTGCCAGAAACCGGCGACGGAGAAAAAAGATGTCAAGGCGGTACTGAGTGAAAATGCGCTTCAGGGCAAACTCATCTTTGAAAAGAATAAATGTTCACGATGCCATATCAAAGGCGAAGAGCACATGCAGGTGATCGAAGGGCGTGAGGTACTGGTTCCGGACCTGACCAATCCCTTCATCGCCGGTGACAGCCTTTTTGTGCGGGCGCATTTGCGCTTTGTCGAGGAAACAGATATGCCGCCAATCAAGCTGACTGATAAGGAAATCCAACTGGTCAGCACCTATGTTGCGGAGCTGCACGCCAGCCTGCAGCCGGCCATCCCTGCGTCTGAGGCAGATGCTGTCTGCCCGGTTTGCGGGGCTCTGGTTTCATCCAGACAGGCCAAAGAAAAGGATAATTGGTTTGAGTATCTCGGTATGACCTATTATTTCGAGTGCAGTGCCTGCAAGGATGTTTTCATCCGTGCGCCGGAGGCTTACAAAACAACGCCATAACACCAGCACAGGCAAGCGGGCCGGGGGAGGCGATGCGGTAGCGGGGTCCTCCGTATTCCGGCTGCCCCGGCCACGATGAATACGCTCTCTTTTTCAATGGAGGTGCCTTATGAAGCTCATCGAACGTATCATCGCAGCAACTGATTTTGGGGAATCCTCCGCTCAGGCGTTAGAAGTCGCGGCCGAAGTCGCACGCCGGTTCCAGTCTTCCGTCACCCTGCTGCATGTCATCCACGACACGGGCCTGCCTGCGCATATTTTCGAATATGTGCAAAACGCAGCCAATGAAAAACTACAGGAGCTGGCAGGCGAACTTCGCAAGAAAGGTGTGGCGGATACCGACATCGTCATCACCTTCGGGGCGCCTTTTGATCGAATCATCTGGTGTGCGGAAAAGTATGACGCCAACGTGATTATCCTCGGTGCTGGCGAGGCGCACCACCATGCCGGGGTAACTGCTCAAAAAGTGGTGCGTAAATCGCGCAAACCGGTCTGGGTGGTGCGGAAAGATACCCCCCTGGTTCCACGCCGTATCCTCTGTCCGGTGGATCGCTCCATGTGCTCGCGCAGAGCTTTGAACAATGCGATCCACCTCTCCCATACTTTCAAAGCAGAGCTGACAATTCTGCATGCCATCCAGCCGCTGCCGGCGTTGCTGATCAGCACCAACATGTTGCCTCCCGAGGAACAGGAAGCGCATGCTGAGTATGAGAAGAAAAAATTCGACAGCTTTGTGGAAACCTTCACCCTCTCAGATATCAAATGGCGGAAGGAGATCATCCCGGGGAAACCCGGCGATGTCATTCTCGATGTGATCAAACAGAATGAGATCGATCTCGTGGTGATGGGCTCGACCGGCAAGAACGGGCTCTCGCGCCTGCTGCTCGGCAGTGTGACGGAAAAAGTCCTGCATCATCTGCCCTGTGCCCTGATCACGACAAAATCCGAAGATGCATTCCGGGTGAAGCTCGAACACAAAATCGACTCACTGGAAACACATTTTCGCGAGGGCAAACGCCTGCTCGAACAGGGGTTTGTGCAAGAGGCTGTACACGAATTCAACATCTGCGTCGATCTCGACATGACCTATGTTCCTGCGATCGAAGGGCTTGCCATTGCCTCAGATCGCCTCGGCCGCAAAGAAGATGCCGAACGCTACCGCAAACAAGCTGAGATGATCCGCCGGCGCCTGTGGGAACAGAACGTCGAAGCTGAGGCGCGTTTTCGCAACCCGCTGTTGTAGTTCCTGCTGCCCGCTCCCGATTGCTTCGG
>DRLW01000338.1 GCA_011375275.1 Bacteroidota bacterium | reverse complement strand
GTACAGAGTCCAACTGCGCAAACTACTGCGCCGGCTGAGACGCACCCTCTCGCTCTCGAAAGAACAGACGCGTCGTGCAGGCAGGCTCATCCGGAAAATCGACAGACAGGCGCGGGATGAGTATCCGCAAATCATCGGGGATTTTACTGCAATGGAAAGAGCGACACGCCTGCGCATGTCCCGATTAGAAAGCGGCCTCAAAACCATTTTAACGCCGGAACAGTGGCAACGCTATCAAAAAATGAAGCCACATCTGCGACCGAGCCTGCTGCGGTGATGCATTCGTCGTTCAGGCTTTCGCCGTCAAATTGGGACGTATCGGCTCTGGAAAAAACATCCCGTTCGGGCACCCCGAATTCTTGCGAATTCGGCTACTCAGGTTTTGCCTGCTCTGAAAGCGGTTAAAGCAGGGAATGAATCCGGGAAGTGGGAACGCCCATGAGCAGGTGGATGGCGTACAAAGGCAGGGAACGCAGTTGCTCGTCTACCGAAAAATTCAGCGCCGAAAGGCGGACGCCGTAGGGAGAATTCCGGTGTTCCTCGAGAAAAAGTCGCAAGCTTCTCAACCGGCCCGGCGTGCTGCTCTTTACCTCGATCGGAATCACATGCTGATCTTTTTGCAGCAGGTAATCCACTTCGGCGCTGCTGCTGCGCGCCTGGCGACGCCAGAAATACAACTGCGGTCTTTGGTCAGCAGGCGAGTATGCGAGGAGTTCCTGCCCTACGAAGGCTTCAGTAATTTCGCCTTTGTTGACGAAACTGGCTTCGGGCTCGAGCAGCCAGGAAGTGGCTTGCAAACTCAGGATGGATTGCGCCAGGGCAACATCCAAAAAAATGGGTTTAAAAAGCTCTGGCCTGGCTTGTGCACCCAGAGGGATGCCCTGCCCGGCGCTGTGCAAAACTTTATTTACCAGGCCTGCTTTCACGAGCAGCTCCAGGGAAGGTTGCAAATCCCGTTTTTTAAATTCCCCGGGGATTTGACTGAATTTAAACTGACGGCCTGAAAGAGAGGGAATGACGTCGAATAATAGCGCAAGATGTTGGAGCTGATGTTTTTTCGCGTATTTGTTAAAGTCCTGGCGATAGGCATCACATATTGTCCGGTGAATTGCCGCACAATCTCCCAGTTTCTTTGTAGCGCACCAGCGTTGGACAACTTCCGGCATGCCACCGACAGCCATATACTCTCCCAAAAGACGTAATAATTTACGGTGCACAGGTTCGCTGACCGGTGTTGTGCCATCGTGTTCTGCGAGCATTTCGAGCAGAAGTGTTTCACCACAAGCAGATAGAAATTCCAGGAACGACATCGGGTGCATATAGAGTGAGGCTACACGACCGACCGGCAGACCGATCTTTTCAATTTCGAAATCGAGAAGAGACCCAGCGGCCAGGACATGTTGCTCAGGAATCATTTCGTAAAAATATCTAAGGGCTTGCAAAGCTTTCGGCTCTTCCTGGATTTCATCAAAAAAAAGCAGCGTTTGACCGGGGACAATGCGTTGGCCGTAGAGGAGAGAAAAATCCCTGCAGATTCTAAACGGATCGAGGTCGAAGTGAAAAATCTTTTTCGCATCGGGGTTCAGTTCAAAATTGATTTCAACATAGGCATCGAATTGTTTGCCGATTTCGCGCGCGATCCAGGTTTTGCCTACCTGTCGCGCACCACGGAGCAAAATCGGCTTGCGAGCCGGATCGCTCTTCCAGTTTTGCAGATGCGAAAAAATCAGTCGTTTCATTGGCAGGATCGCTTGTTATCTTTTGGTATATGGTCAAATTCAAGGTTATTATCGCAATACTTTGGTCAAAAATCAAGGTTTATCATCCGGAGTATGGTCAAAAATCAAGGTTGTTTTGACCCCTAAATGGTCAAAATTCAAGGTTACTATACTTGCTATCCACTTAACTCAGCTCGGTAGTATCTTTTCAACAAGACCGCCTGACAACAGCACGTGCCTGCACCAGAACTGTCATTCCGGTTTCCCCGCAGGGGAAGACCGGGGTCTCCCGGACTCAGGCACGGGCCAGAAAAGATGAGATTCCGGCACTGCGCTGCGCTTGGCCGGAATGACACATGCCTGTATCTGAGCCGGGTCCGGTTTGCTGAGTTAACTGGATACACGGAGGTTACCATCACTCAAGCCAGCTTTTCACCACCGAGAGCGCCATCGCATAGACAAGGCTGCACGCTGCACCAACAAACTGCCAACGAGGAAAAATATGAAAACAATCAGACTCACTCTGTTCTTTCTTCAGCTTTTTTTAGCTGGGATCGCATACAGCCAGACATTCAATTTGACGGTCAGCGAGGGCTACGGCTCCGGAACCTACAGCGAAGGCGACACAGTGCACGTATGGAGCCGGGCTGTTTTCGGCGACTCGGTTTTTGTCGGTTGGGCGGGCTCCGGCGTGCCATACCTGACGTTTGCCGATGAATGGCACACGACCCTCACCGTGCCAGTCGGGACAGGCGCGGGAGCCCTCACCCTCGAAGCGAAATTCGACGTTATCCCCGAAGGCTCCCGCATCGATTCAACCGATTATTTTTTGTTCGGCATAAATAACGGAAATGAATTACGGGTGGGGAAACGGGTTCTGTTCGCCATACCTCCGGCCCCCAAAGGGCTCGTCTTTTTGCTGCACGGCACCAATGGCAGTGGCAGAAGTTTTTTTGATAAATATGATCGATTCAGCATCGTCAAGGATTTGCTCTATAACGGTTATGCCGCGGTAGCCCTCGATGCCAATGAACAGACGCTCGGTGATCAGAATGGTGATGATAAACTCAGGTGGTATGCTCTCAACGCGAGCACGGCGAACGCGGACAACAACATCGATATAAAAAATATCGCGGCGCTGCGCGATTCGATGATCGCCGACTTTTCGCTGCCCGCGGATATCGCCAGTTTCAGCCTGGGGATGTCCAACGGGGCGGTCTTCAGCGATATCTGTGCCGCGGCGCTGGGGTTCAATGCTTCGGCGCATGTCACCGCAAAGGGGCGCACGGGCACCTACCTCCGCTACGACATCGCTCCGGTGATCTGGATCATGTCGGAGAATGATCAGAACGAAAACGCTGACAACGACGGAGCTTATTCACATTACACCCTCATGAGCAACCGGCAAAAGGCGGAGTGGCACTGGTTCCGGCGTTCGCCGGCTTACCCGCAACGCTTCGTCAGAAGTCTGAACGAGATTTCCCCGGCGCAGTCCGACAGCGTCTTTCAGCGCTTGAAAGACGGCGGTTATCTGCGCGACGACAATTTTCTGACTTATACGCGTACCGACAGCATTCCATTTTCATTTCTAAACGGCCTCCGCTTCACCAGGTCACAGGTTATCGACATCTTTCTGCAACTGCGCATGCTCAACGCTGACCACGTTCTGCACAGCGATTTCAGTAAAAACATCATCCGTTTTTTCGACGAGACGCTGACGCCAACCGCGGTGCACACGCCGGCGGCAACGGTCCCGGAAAAAT
>DRLW01000337.1 GCA_011375275.1 Bacteroidota bacterium | reverse complement strand
TCATTTCACCGTGGAATTTCCCCTTCAACCTCACCCTCGGGCCGCTCATTTCAGCGATCGCTGCCGGCAACACGGTGATGCTCAAACCGTCGGAACATGCACCGCACACGGCCCGGCTGATCGAGTCCATACTGCAGGATATTTTCCCGGAGAACGAGGTCGCTGTTGTGCAGGGCGAAAAAGAGGTCGCGGAGCAGCTCATCCACATGCCTTTTGACCACATCTTTTTCACCGGCAGCCCGCAGGTGGGCAAAATCGTGATGAAGGCCGCAGCAGAGAATCTCACCACCGTCACCCTGGAGCTGGGCGGCAAATCTCCGATCATCATCGATGCCAGCGCGAACATCCGCGACGCAGCGCAGAAAGTGGCCTGGGGCAAATATATCAACAACGGCCAAACCTGTATCGCGCCGGATTATGCCCTTGTGCACGAAAGCGTGTACGCGCAGTTCATCTCAGCATTCAAAGAGCAGGTGACGCGCTTTTTCGGCCATGATGAGCAGCAGCGCAAGGCCTGCCCGGATTACGCGCGCATCATCAACACCGGGCACCACAAGCGCCTGCAGGCCATGCTGACCGAATCAGTAGCTGCCGGCGCCAGGCTCGAGCAGGGCGGCACGGTAGATGAGCAGGAGCGCTACATGGCACCGACACTGCTCACCGAGGTGCCGGCACAGGCGCCGGTTTTGCAGCAGGAAATATTCGGCCCGATTTTACCGGTTATGCGCTTTACAGACCTGGACGAAGTCATCGACATCATCAATTCGAAAGAGAAACCCCTGGCGCTGTACATCTTCAGCGCAAATAAAAAGAACATCCGCCGCATCATCGACTACACCTCAGCCGGCAGTACCTGTATCAACGACCTGCTGCTGCAGTTCATGCACCCGAACCTGCCCTTCGGTGGCGTCAATCACAGCGGCTTCGGCAATGCACACGGGTTTTACGGTTTCCGGGCATTTTCGCACGAGCGCGCGATTTTGCAGCAGTCGAAAATCAGCCCGATGAAATTGATGTATCCACCCTACTCGGCAAAGGTAAAAAAACTGATCGAGCTGGCAACAAAATATCTGTAACCTGCTGGTCCCTTGCAACGGTTCCAGCCAAGGCAACAAAAGCACCCGGTAGGCTCAGCGGATGGAGGAAAACATGCCAGAAACACATGACCACGACTATGATTTTGTGATTATCGGCTCAGGCTTCGGCGGCTCGGTTTCAGCACTCCGCCTGTCAGAAAAGGGGTACAGGGTACTGGTGATCGAAAAGGGGAAATGGCTTTCTGAACAGGATTTCCCGCACAGCAACTGGAATTTCAAACGCTGGCTGTGGCTGCCCTCGTTAAAATTCTTCGGTTTGTTCAAGCTCACCTTTTTCCGCCATGTCGCCACCCTGTCCGGCGTTGGCGTCGGGGGCGGCTCGCTGGTTTATGCCAATACGTTGCCGGTTCCGAAAAAAAAATTCTTCACGGCAGAAACCTGGAAGCACCTCGCTGACTGGGAAAAAGAACTCAAGCCCTTTTATGATCTCGCCCTGCGCATGCTCGGTGCGACGAAAAACCCCAAACTTTATCCCGGCGACGAAGCGCTGAAAACCCTGGCTTCCCAGATCGGCATGCAGCACCATTTTGAACCAACCACGGTGGGCGTCTTTTTCGGAGAACCGGGTGTCACGGTCGAAGACCCCTATTTTGATGGCAAGGGACCCGAGCGCACCGGCTGCATCTTCTGCGGCGGCTGCATGCTCGGTTGCCGTCACAACGCCAAAAATTCGCTGGACAAAAACTATCTCTATCTTGCGCAGCAGCACGGTGCACACATCCAGGCTGAATCGGAGGTGTACGAAGTTGCTCCGCTCGTTTCCGAAGACGGCAGCGATGGCTACCGCATCCGCTGGCGCTCATCGACGCACTGGTTCGGGGATAAAGGAGAGGTGACCAGCCGCGGCGTCGTTTTTGCCGGCGGGGCTCTGGGCACAACGGAATTACTGCTGCGCTTGAAAAAGAGTACTCTGCCCAGGCTCTCCGACAGGGTCGGCAGCGGTGTGCGCACCAACTCCGAAAGCCTGATCGGCGTCACCTCCCTGGACAAAAACGCCTCCTATTCCGAAGGCGTTGCCATCGGTTCGATCCTGCACACGGATGAAAACAGCCATCTCGAACCCGTGCGCTATCCTGCCGGTTCCGGGGCGTGGCGCATGCTGATGTCTCCGCTGGTGTACGGCAATACGCTGGTCTCGCGCGTGCTGAAAGGCGTGCTCGACTGGCTGCGCCACCCACTCACCAATCTGCGCCTGTTTTTCGTCGATGACTGGGCCAAACGCACGCAAATTCTGCTGTTCATGCAGACCATCAACACCACGCTGCGCTTCACGCGCGGGCTGTTTGGCATGCACACAACGCTGGACCAGGGGCCGGCACCGACGGCGTTTCTGCCTGAAGCAAAATCCCTCGCCGAGCGGTACGCGCGCATCATCAATGGCAAACCGACCACTCTGGCAACCGAGGCACTGTTTGGCATTCCGACAACCGCGCATATCCTCGGCGGAGCGGTCATGGGCAGCTCCGCGGAAGAGGGGGTCATCGATAAGGATAATCGCGTTTTTGGTTATGCGAACATGTACATCTGCGACGGCTCGATGATTTCTGCCAACCCGGGCGTCAACCCATCGCTGACCATCACTGCCCTGAGCGAACGGGCGATGAGCAAAATTCCGTCAAAGCAGGATAACCAGGACTGGTGACCCGATGTATCCCGTGCCCCGGTTTGAAGCGGAAATCTCAGCCGGTTGTCGCTGCGTCCGCCCTTTCCCTGCGCAACTGGCGCCGGTTACGCAGGCCGCGCAGGAGGATCGGCACCCAGCCGAGAATCGGAATGAAAAACGCGATGGTGATGGGATTGTGCACCAGTGAGCGCAGGTAGGTCTTCCATGAGTGAGTAAACTTTTCCGGCCGG
>DRLW01000336.1 GCA_011375275.1 Bacteroidota bacterium | reverse complement strand
TCCGTGTCTTGATCGGCATGGTCCAGGCGTTGGTCACTCCCGGAAACTGGATGGCTGCGTTCATCTCGTCGATCAGTTTCTGAGGCGTCATGCCCGGGCGCCATTCTTCCTCCGGCTTGAGCATGATCGTGGTTTCGATCATCGAGAGCGGTGCCGGGTCGGTGGCGCTCTCAGCCCGTCCGATCTTGCCGAACACGTGGTGCACTTCAGGGAAGGATTTGATGATCTTGTCCGTCTGCTGCAAGAGCTCACGCGCTTTGGTGATGCTGATGCCCGGATCGGTGGTCGGCATGTACAGCAGGTCACCTTCGTACAGGTCGGGCATGAACTCCGAGCCGAGCCGGGTCAGAGGGTAAACAGTGACGATGAGAACGATCAGGGCGGCTACGATGGTGGATTTGCGGAACTTGAGCACGAAGTGGATGATCGGCCGGTAGAGCATGATCAGAAAACGGCTGATCGGATTTTTGTGCTCAGGCATGATTTTGCCGCGAATCAAAAATCCCATCAGAACCGGCACGATGGTGATCGCCAGCAGGGCAGAGGCGGCCATGGCAAATGTCTTGGTATATGCCAGCGGCTTGAACAGGCGGCCTTCCTGCGCTTCCAGAGCAAAAACCGGCAGAAAGGACATGGTGATGATCAAAAGGGAGTAGAACAGTGCCGGCCCCACTTCTTTGGAGGCGTCGAGAATGATGAGCCAGTGGTCTTTGGTGCCGCCGTCGTGTTCGATATGCTTGTGCGCGTTTTCGATCATCACGATGGCAGCATCCACCATGGCGCCGATGGCGATAGCGATACCGCCCAGAGACATGATGTTGGCATTGATGCCGAGGTAGTTCATGACGATAAAGGAGATCAAAATACCCACGGGCAGGGTGAAAATCGCCACGAACGAGCTGCTCAGGTGCAGGAGGAAGATGATACAGACCACGGCAACGACGATACTTTCCTCTATGAGCTTGAAGCTCAGGTTGTCGATGGCGCGCTGAATCAGCCCGGATCGGTCATACACAGTCACGATCTCGACCCCCTCGGGCAGCCCCTTTTTCAGCTCTTCGAGTTTCTTTTTCACACCCTCGATCGTTGTGAGGGCATTGTCGCCATAGCGCATGACCACGACCCCGCCGACGACCTCGCCCTCACCGTTGAGCTCAGCGAGACCCCGCCGAAGTTCCGGCCCTATCTGTATATTCGCTACCTGTTTCAGGGTGATCGGTGTCCCGTTGGCATCGACACCCAGAGTGACTTTTTCCAAGTCTTCTACCGACTGGATGTAGCCCAGGCCGCGAACCATGTATTCTGTCTCGCCCATCTCCAGCAAGCGCCCGCCGACGTCGTTGTTGGACTCCTTGATGGCCATTTTGACCCTCTTCAGCGGGATGTTGTAGATCAGCAGCTTGTTGGGATCGACCTCGACCTGATACTGCTTGACATAGCCGCCGATGCTGGCTACTTCTGCAACGCCCGGCACCGCGGTCAGCTCGTAGCGCAGAAACCAGTCCTGAATCGAGCGCAGCTCGGAGAGATCATGGCGATCGCTTTTGAGCGCGTACTCATAGACCCAGCCCACACCGGTTGCGTCCGGGCCGAGGGAGGGGGTGATGCCCGGAGGCAGTTTTTTGGAAACGTAGTTCAGATATTCCAGCACCCGGCTGCGCGCCCAGTACAAGTCGGTACCATCCTCGAAAATGATATAGACAAAGGAAAAACCGAAAAACGAGTACCCACGCACCACTTTCGCGTAGGGTACAGCCAGCATCGCGGTGGTCAGCGGATAGGTGACCTGATCCTCAACCACTTGCGGCGCCTGTCCGGGATACTCGGTCAGGATGATCACCTGCACATCCGACAAATCCGGGATGGCGTCGATCGGCGTGTTGACCAGAGCAATGCCGCCGAACAGGATGGCAAACAAAGTCGCCAGGATCACCAGAAAGCGGTTGTTGATCGACCATTCTATAATTCGTTCTAACATGTTATTTTCCGTTTATTCAAGTGTCTGGTTCGTGATGTCACAGTTGATTGTGCCCGCCACTGTGCGGGATGCCTGCATGACACATCACCTGAAAAAATCATAAATCTTGTAAAATCCGGCGTAACTATATTTTTATTTTCAGTTACAAGAAAGCATTCTGTTGAACAAAAATTTTCAGTTACCCCGGCTTCTGAAATGCATGAGCGCTGAGCTCAAAGGAAGCCGGGGTCATTAAGGAGACGCCTTCGGGCTATTTCTTCTTCAATCGGGTCTCCAGCATCTTCTGGATGGCTTCCTGCAGCCTGCTTTCCGAATCGAGCAGGAACTGTGCAGAGATCACGACTTTTTCTCCACCGTTGAGGCCTTTGAGTACCTGGTACTGGTTGTCTTCACCCTGGATGCCCAGGGTTACCTCGCGCGGCTCAAACTTGCCACCACCCAGAGAAACGAAAACGAGATCGCGCTTGCCGGTCCGGATAACTGCTTCTGAAGGGATAACCGGCGTAGCGATCGGCATCTGGCGCTCGAAAATCACATTGACGTACATCTGCGGCTTCAGTTCGAGGTTGGGGTTGTCCACCTCGATGCGGACTTTGACGTCGCGAGTTTTCTTCTCCAGATAGGGATAAATGTATTTGACCGTACCGCGGATCACTCTGCCCGGAACGTATGGCAGCTCCATGCTGACCTCGTCGCCGACCTTGACCCACGGCAAATCGTATTCATAGATATGAGCATAGACCCAGACTTTTCGCAGGTCTGCGATGCGGAACAGGTCCATACCCGGCATGACGCGCATGCCTTCCTCGGCCTTTTTCTCGATCACGATGCCGTCCTGCGGAGAGTACAGGGTCAGGGTTCTGCGTACTTTGCCGGAGCTCTCCAGTTCGTCGATTTCACGCTGGTCGATATCCCACAGGCGCAGGCGTTCGCGGGCGGCTGCGAGAAGTTCATTGGCGCTGTGTTTGACGGCCGGCTCTGTGCTGGCGCTCAGTTTTTGGGCGTTTTTGTATGCAAGCAGGTATTCCTCCTGCGTGGCCACGAGCTCAGGGGAATAAATCTCCAGCATCGGCTGGCCTTTGCGCACTTCCTGCCCGGTCTTATCGACAAAGAGTTTTTCGATCCAGCCGGAGAATTTGATGTTGACGCGATACAGCGTTTCCTCATCGTAATCTACGTGTGCAACGGTGCGAATTTCACGGCGCAGTTTTTTGACTTCCACCTCAGCGAGACGCACGCCGATGTTCTGCACAACTGCAGGATCGATGCTGATCGTCGAGCCGGAGCCGGTTTTTTCTTCACCTTCATAGACCGGAATCAAATCCATGCCCATGGGAGATTTCCCCGGCTTGTCGGAAATGTAGGTCGGGTCCATGGGAGCACGCCAGTACAGGATCTTTTTATCTTTCTTCTCGCCACCACTTTGCTGCTCGCCCATGTCCATCC